>JAHHUA010000099.1 GCA_020024235.1 Oscillospiraceae bacterium | reverse complement strand
TAGCGGGTGGTTGTCTGTTTCGCACGTTTCGTGCTCAACTGTCTAAAGACTTAATTATAAAACACCCCGCATACAAAGTATGCGGGGTGTTTTTATGATTTGGTACACGGTATTATTATCTCCCGTTTTGTACATTAGGAGAAAATATTACCTTATTTTGTTATACTATTCTGCATCTTTAAATGTATATCCATGTTTTTCGTTATATTTCTTCATTACAAAATAGAGTGGTGTAATAATAATCATTGCACCTAAACCAATTATTAATTTTTTGGCATCAGAGTTAAAGAGCAGCCATACACTTACTGCTGTTGCCAAAATTGGGATTGTGTATCCGAAAGGAATACGGAATGTTGATTTCATACCACGCTTTCTGAAAGCAATTACAGAAAGACAAGTTGGGATATACTGTGTAAATCTTGAAATTACACTGATTGCTGCCAACTGTGTGAAACTGCCGGAAAGCGCAATCGGGATAACCAGTGCTGCTGTAATAATAATTGCTACAATCGGTGTTCCTTTTCCTGTTTTCTTTAAGATAAAAGGAGGAAGCATTCCACGTTCTGCAAGTGCAAGACAGCCACGTGGGGTCAGGAAAGATGCAGCCACATTGATACCGCCGATAGATACCAAAGTTCCCACTGTAACAATGATTCCACCTGCATTTCCAAGGATTGTAGAAGCCATTGCATCTACAACAGGTGTTTCTGTTCCGTTTAATCCGGTACCTAAAATACCAATGCTTACAAACTGAACTAAAAAGTATACCAAAGATACACAACTGATAGATATTGCAATTGCAATTGGAAGATTTCTTTTTGGATTGTCCATATCTTCTGATGCAGTTGAAATAGATTCAAAACCAGTGAAAGCATAGAAAATCAGAATGGAGGCCTCCGAAAAACTTCCCATTGTAATTCCATCTGGTATAATTGGTTGGAAGTTTGCTCCCTTAATAAAAAAGATTCCTACTATAATAAACAGTGCAAGAGGAACTAATTTTCCTATTGTTGCAATATTGTTTACATATTTTGCAATGTCTACACCTATAATGTTTATTACACTCAGCCCAAGGACAACAAGCAAAATGGTTACAATTTTTGCAGGGCCTTCTGCAACAGCCGGTACAATAGCAGAAAGTGCTGTTACAAAACCAACAGACATAGTTGCCCATGCAATAATCTGAACTATGTATTTCATAAATCCGACTTCAAATCCTGCAAAGTTACCAAATGCTTCCTTTGCATAGATGTATGCACCACCGTTTGATTTGAAAAGACCTGCAACCTCTGCAAAACACAGTGCCATAGAACCTGCCAAAAGTGTGATAAAAATATAAACAAACAAACTGCTTGTTCCCATAATATTAAATGCATCTCCCGGTAACAGAAAAATACCAGAACCAATAATTGCATTCATTCCAAGAAGGATAATACTGAATAAACCAAATTTTTTCTTTTCCATATATTTCACACTACTTTCTACACTGGTGTATAAATTTTTCAAACAATTTTGTCATTTTTTCATGGCCGAATTTTGTCATCATTTCGGGATGCCATTGAACACCCATCATAAAACTGCCTTCATTTCGTTCAATTGCTTCCACAACACCATCAAGTGCTTTGGCAGTTACAGAAAAACCGGGTGCAACATCTTTTATGCTTTGGTGGTGGTAAGAATTTACTTTTTCACCTTTGCCTAATACACTTTCCAAAAAGCTTCCCTGTTTAATTTCTACCTGATGAAATCCGGCATATCTTGGTGCTTGCTGTGAATGTTCACCGGCATCATTTAGCTGACGTTTCAAATCTTGGTAAAGTGTTCCGCCATAAGCTACATTCAATGCCTGAATTCCTTTGCAAATTCCAAAAACCGGAATATTAAGTTCATCTGCACAGTGAATTACCGCAAGATAGAATAGATCCACTTCATTCATTGTAAATCCTTGTCCACAGATTGGCTGTTCTCCATAAAGAGTAGGGTCTAAATCATATCCTCCTGAAAGAATAACTCCATCCAAACCATCCATTTGTTCTTTTACATCATCCAAATCAGAAATTACAGGAAGCAGGATTGGAATTCCTCCTGCTTTTTCAATAGACTCCACATAGTCATTGTTAACATAAGAGCGATAAATTCCTGGCAGCATTCCTCCTTCTACTATAAAAATATTTGCAACAATGCCAATTTTGGGTTTTTTCATAAATAATTTCCTCGCTTTTCATTAAATTCCGCATACTGCAATATTTTTAAATCACACCATATACTAACCTCAGATTACCTTATATTCCACAAAAAATGTCTTGTTCCTCTTTTTTAATACTGCATATTATTACTGCCAAATAGTTTTTGTAACCAAAAACCATGATAGGCACTTTGTTGTATCACATAGTGTATTTTATTGATGTAAATTAAAAGTGTCAAAGGCACAAAATAAAAATCTGTAGAAAAATATTACTGTTTCACCTCCCATGATTTTGTTTTTCATGTAATTTTGATTACACTGAATGTATCAGCAATGATATGATTTTTTATTTTATGTTATCACTGATTTTATCAGCCGTCAATTAGCATAATTTGCTAAAATTAAATGTTAATACTTGTACAATTGCAAAAAAATGTATGTTAAATATTGTTAAATTTGTATATTTATATAAAATTAGAACCTAAATTATAAAAATATTCCATTTCACAACTGTAAAATTAACATAAATAAAAGATAAGCAAACTACAAACAATATTTATAAAAATTAGCTGTTATTTCCTTTAAACCAAAAACTCCCATTGTATTTCTAACAAGAATACAATGGGAGTTTTACATACATCTGTAAAGTGCCGGCTAACAGTTAATAAGTAATGTAGTTTAGTATTACTGTTAAGTCAAAGTACCCAGAGTGTTTTTATAATATAGATTTGACAGTTAGGAATTTTTTACAGTGCAGCTTTTGAAAATAAGTCTGCCGTCCTTTTCACGCTTCATGGAAACTTTTACTATATCATCAGTGGTTTTAACATATTCCTGAATTTCCTCCAGTGAAAATTCCTTTTCAGATCCCCACGGGGATATACCCCCCATACCACCAAAAAGATATATTATTTCAGCCTCCACATTTCCGTCGGTTTCCGTATAGCTTTTTACATAGGCCAATACTTCATAGCCGCCCCCTGAGTGAGGAGGTATAATTACACCTTCCTCGGGGAAATATCTATAACGTGATATATTATCCTGTATCTTTTTTATATCAAGTTCAAAATCATCACCGTAAATAAGCTTTGCAGTTTGTTTGACATGGTCGGCAATCCAGAACATATCTTCTCTCATACCTGTTTTTTCAGATACAGAATCAGCTATCGGCATAAGCTTTGGAACATAGCTGTTATATTCATTATCAGCATAGGATTTATCTGTGTAATAGGGCTTGGTATTACATATTAAACCGTAAAACATACGCCAGTTGTCCAATTCATCGGGAGAAGCTGCACTGCCTTCAATTTTTCCTACCATTTTTAAAAGGTGGTATATTTCAGTTTCTGTTTTATCAGGTTCTGTACCGAAGGTTTCCTTATACTTTTGGGCATCATATTCTCCACTGTAAAAAACTTCGTAAGGCACAGTGTCAGTCAGCTTTTTACATTCTTCCGCATTTACTTTAGAAACTTTAAATTCTGCAGGAGTAAAGTCACCACCCAATATATTTTCATCTCCGTCTAATGTAAACAGGTAACTACCACCTATGTTATTTCTGGTAAGAGTCATTGCAATAGTATTTCTTATTTCATCAAGCTCATATTTTGAAAACATATGAATAAATTCTTCATCAAAATCAACAATTATATAGCTTTTCTGTTGTTCTACTGATTTTATAGGCAGAGGTTCTTTTACAAATTCCAAAACAGAGGCTGCTGCATCTATAACACTAAGAATATTACGCTCCTCATTTTTAAAATCAACAGGAATATGGGAATAAATTTTTCCATCTCCGAAATAACGGTAAACATTCAAAACTTCAAAATCATTGTATTCTGGCAAAGGTGGAGAAGGTATTTTTTCTGTTCTGAGAGGCTTTGTATCTTCTGAGGAGCTTTCCGGTTCACTTTCACTTTGTGATTGAGCTGTGCTTTGAGATTCTGATTCTGAAACAGAATTTTCAGGGGTGTTGTTTTTTTCGGTACAAGCTGATAAACTTAGAATTAAAGCTGATACTAAAATTAAAGTTATTATCTTTTTCATATAAAATCGCCTTTCTTTTGTAAATTTTCTAAATTATATCATATCACTGTTAAATATAAAATAGTTTTGTTTAATTATTAATATTTTATTTAACATTTTTATTTGCAAAAAAGCTATAATAATTATATAATAAGTATATCTGAAAGGGAGGCGATAATTTTGGCATATAAAATTCTCCGTGTAAATGGGAATGTGGATTTCGATGTAATTCCTGCGGCGGTTATTAAAAATTTCCCCTTGGAAAAAAGAGATTACAAACCCTATACCCAGGCAAAAGCCGTACTTTCTTTGGAGGGTATATCAGTAATGCTGATGGCATTTGAAGCTTTACCTGAAGAAAAAAGCTCTGTCAAAATTGTTTTTAAATTTGGAGAAGCTCTGTTTTCCGCAGAAGTTTTTGCAGATAAAAGCAGTGAATTTTATGTAAATAATGAAAATGTAAGCAATTTATTTAAAACTCCTCACTTTTTTAAAGGTGAAGACTTGCAGGGTAAATACTGGGCGGCGGATTTTACAATACCAATGGATTTTATTCAAAAATATAATAAGGATTTTTCTGTCCAAACGGACAAAATAGAAGGCAATATTTATAAATTATGTTTAGGAAACCGTCCCCATAAAGGCAGTTATTTCCCGGTGGATTTTGAAAAAGAAAACCCTTTTTCACAGCTGGGAATTTTTGAAACAGAAAATTATTAAGGAGGATTTTTATGAAATTTGTAGCAAAAATTATTTCTTTTGGTATAATCACAAGTGCAGTAGCTGTTGCTGCAGCAAAACTTGTTGACATGGCGTATAACAAAATAGGCGGAAGATATATTACTTTTACTGGCAAGGATTATAATCACATCCCTGAAGATTATTCGGAGGATCAGGAATTATAATTTATGAAAAAGTTTTTAAGTATGTTTTTGGCACTTGCCCTTGTGTTTTCTGTAACAGCTTCAGCAGAGGAAAACTCATCTTCACCAAGTGATACACCTAATGTAAAACCTGAATTTCCTGTTTCTGTAGGAAATACTACCATAAAAGAAAAACCTGTGCGTGTGGCAGCTATTTCTCCCGCAGCAACGGATATTATTAAAGGTCTTGGATTTGAAAACCGCATTGTGGCTGTAGGAAACGGAAGTTCCGGTCCTGTTTTTCCGGATTTAAAAGATGATTACCCCATATATCAAATAGGTACTTTAATGGCACCGGATTTGGAAGCTATCAAAAAAGCTTCCCCCGATGTTTTATTTTCTCATGCCCCTTTTACCGATAACAACCGCAAAAAAATCGAACAAATGGGTATAACCATTGTGGAAATTCCATTTGCAGAAAGTTTTGATGAAGTTTTTGAAAATTACCGTTTGGTTTGCAAAGTTATGCTTGGTGAAAACAAAGGTGCCCAATATTCGGAAAAGAAAATCGCACGATACAAAGAGCTTTTGAAAAAAGTTGCAGATATTTCCGCAAAACACAGTGAAGAAAAAACTGCAGTTTATATGGATATGTTTCCTAAAACCTTAGCCACCGGAGAAACCTTTCAAAATATGATTTTAAAAGAAATATTAGCTTTTGAAAATCCGGCTGAAGAAAGTAAAAACTGGATTTTATCCGATGAAAAAATGAAGGAGTTAAATCCTGATAAAATTTTTTATAATTATACCATTGACCCTGAAGAAATAAAAACATATGTTTCTTACAGCACTACCACGGCAGTTACCGAAGAACAGCTTTATGCATTAAAGGGAAAGTTTTTTCAAAGCCGCAGTCCTCAGATGTTTATGAATTTAGTTTCTCTGATGTACAAGCTTTATCCCGAAGATATGCCTGCCGATTTATCCGAACTGTAATATAAACACAGTTTTGCAAAAACAAACAGGAGTTTTATAAGCCATAAGGAAATTGAAGCATAGGTTCAGTCTGATATTACTGAAAAATTTAATGAATTTAGATTAATCCTTTACTCATTTTATATAAGGGGGAAATAAAGTGAAAAAAAGCGGAAAATGCCCAAAGTGCGGCGGAACGGATATTATTAAAATTCCGGGCAACTGCGGCGCATACGGAGCAGGAAATAATATTCAAACAGGTTTTACAATTTTATCCTCTGTACTTGTGGATAGATATGTATGCAGTTTATGCGGTTATTCAGAAGAATGGATTAAAACAAATGATATTCAAAAACTGAAAGAAAAATTTGGTTAAATCAAAACCACCCGTCTAACGGGTGGTTTGCTCTGAGGCTATAAGCCTCTGT
>JAHHUA010000098.1 GCA_020024235.1 Oscillospiraceae bacterium | reverse complement strand
ATACATATCCTTCTGAATCACTAAATTTAGCTTCTAAACCGTTAGCCTTAGAAGCTGCTGTGCTATAATAGACAGAAATGCTATATTTAGTGTTAGGTTTGCCTTTTATTTTTACAGTAACAATTTCATTTCGACTAGTTGTTTGTGGATAGGAAATTACAGTTATATTTTCTGATGTAGCTATATTTTCTTCTTGTACTAAACTATTAGAGGAAGAACTAATTTCAAAATTATTATCTTCTTTATATTTTGAAGAACTTTCGTTTAATAAATTATTGGTTTTGTTAGAACTTGTATCAGTTAATTCGCTCTCACTGTGTTTATCAGAAATTTCAGATGAAGTAACTTGATTAGAATTCTCTTCAAATTTAGAAGAACTTGAATTAGAAGAATTTTCTATAAATTCAGAAGAAGAATTAATAGAAGAATCTTTTTTGATATTATCAGAATTATCTGAAGAAATAAGCTCAGAATTAGATTCTAATTTAGACGATTGAGGTATATCAGCATTTACAGAAATATTATTATTAGTACTAGGTACTGATAAAATTGAGCAAAAAAATATTGCAAATATTATTATTGGTTTAAATATTTTGCTCTTGGGAATAATTTTATCAAAAAAATTCTCTAATCGTTTAAATGGTAGTAGTAAAATTCCACAAATCAGAAACATTAAACTACATAAATGTGGGAAAAAAATAATTGATGAAATCAAAAAAAATATAGATAAAAACGATTTAATTATAGTTAAAAAAATATGTATTTGTTTCATAATTGTAACTCCTCAAAAATTACCTAAATTTATATAAAGTATTCATTAGGTCTGCTTTGGGAAAGTTTTTGGGTAAATTCTTCTGCAAAGGCTATGTAATTTTCCTCATTCATATTTTTGGCACCGGTGGGGCAGTTTCTGATACATCTGAAACAGGAAATACAAAGTTCATTGTCAATTTTAGAAACATTATCATAATTTATTGCCTGCATTGGGCAGTTTACAGCACATAATTTACAATCTATACAGGAAAAAGTATCGGTAAGAGGTCTGAATTTTCCGCCTGTTCCCCCTTTTTCAATACTTTCGTATTCCGGATCTCCGGGGATAAGGGGAATGGAAAAGTCATAACGATTCAGTTTGTCTGAAATTTTTTCTCCAAAATGTATGTTTTCTTCTAAATCATTATTATCAGGGCGGTTTACTTCGATTTGTCCAAAAGTATGTCTGCCCACTAAAGCAGCATATCCAACAGGAATAAATCCCTGAGAAATAGCCATATCGGACATTTCAATTAAGGCATTGTCATAATGGCGGTTCCCATAACTTGCAATAATAACACAAGGTGTAATTTCACCTGTAAATTTCTTAAATCTTTCTTTAGCTTCCTTTAAAATTTTTCCGCCGTAAACAGGAGCAGAAAAAATAACAATATCTCCTATTCCGAATTTTTGTGGAATAGGCTGTTTGTTGGCTACTGTAATGTCAATTTCCGTAATATCATCGGAAAATGCTTTTGCTACGTAAAGAGCAGATTTTTTTGAATTTCCGGTTGGGGAAAAATATATTGCATATACTTTTTTTCTCATAATTTTCTCCTTTGCAATTTTAAATTACTGTCTGCACTGTGAGTTATAATATTTAAAAATACAGTTAAAAGGGATATTTGCTTTTATGCAAATATCCCTAATTATGTTTGAAATTAATTTTAAAAAAATTAAAATTTCATTAGTCCTGGTTTTTAATTTCCTCATCTTCAGAAGATGATTCTTCCATTGTTTCCATTTCTTCGGAAGGAATTTCTTCATCTGTACAGTCGGTGTCTTCATCTTCTTTGCATTCTTCATTTACATCAGTTGCAACATATTCAAAATCATCAAAATCATCCAAGGAATCGCAATCATCACAGCATGAACATGACAATTTTTTCTTAATATAAGGTAATGCAGCTAATAAAGCAGCACCTGCAGCAATAATAAGAGCCAGAACAGCTAAAAATTTTCCGTTTTTCATAATAAAATCCTCCTTTAAAGTATATTATATTCTCTTATTCAATTATAATACAATTATTTTAAAATAACAATACTTTTTTATAAACATTTATAAAATTATATTATTTTAAAATAAGTGATGTACCTGTCATTTCAAAAGGTTTAGGCATATTTAATATATCCAATATGGTTGGGGCAATATCAGCTAAAACTCCTCCCGATTTTAATTTGCAGGGGTTATTGTATATAATAAAAGGCACAGGGTTTGTGGTGTGTTGAGTAAAAGGTGAGCCGTCCTCCCATTCCATAATATCAGCATTTCCGTGGTCTGCGGTAATAATAGCCTTTCCTCCCACTTTGTCAACTGAATTAAGCAGTTTGTTAAGACAGTTGTCCACAGCTTCCACAGCTTTTATTGTGGCTGAAAGTACACCGGTATGACCTACCATATCACAGTTGGCATAATTTAATATAACTACATCATATTTTCCGCTTTCTATAGCCTGAGTAACTTTTTCCGTAACTTCATAAGCACTCATTTCCGGTTTTAAGTCATAGGTTGCCACATCGGGAGATTTTACCAAAATCCTGTCCTCGTTTTTGTATTCGGTTTCTTCCCCGCCATTAAAGAAAAAGGTAACATGAGCATATTTTTCTGTTTCTGCTATACGAAGTTGAGTTTTTCCATTGGCAGAAAGATATTCTCCCAAAGTGTTTTTTAAAGTTTCAGGTTTGAAAGCTATGTTTATACCTTTAAAATCCGCATCATATTCGGTCATAGCTACAAAGTTTATATTAAGTTTGCCTTTTTTTCTTTCAAAACCGTCAAAATTATCCTGTGTCAAAGCAGATGTGATTTCTCTGGCTCTGTCAGGGCGGAAATTATAAAAAATTACGCTGTCAGAGTTTTTGATAGGCTGAAAACCTTCAATTCCTGTAGGTACAATAAATTCATCGGTAATATTTTCTTTATAGGATTTTTCTATAATTGAAACTGCATTTTTATCAGTTTTGCCTTTGCCATTTACTATTAAATCATAAACTTTTTGAAGTCTGTCCCAGCGTTTATCTCTGTCCATAGCATAGTATCTGCCGGAAACAGTGGCAATTTTTCCCACACCGATTTCAGCTGTTTTATTTTCCAAATCTTTAATAAAATTAATTCCCGAAGTAGGTGAAACATCTCTGCCATCTGTAAAAACATGAATATAAACCCTATCCACATTTTTAGTTTTGGCAAATTTTAAAAGACCGTATAAATGTTCAATATGGCTGTGAACACCTCCATCTGACAATAGTCCCATTATATGCAGGGCATTATTATTTCTAGCTGCATTTTCCATAGCGGAAAGTAAAGCTTCATTTTGAAAAAAATCCCCGTCATTTATGCTTTTTGTGATACGGGTCAGACTTTGATAAACAATTCTGCCGGCTCCTATATTGGTGTGTCCTACTTCTGAATTGCCCATTTGCCCATGGGGAAGGCCTACATCTAAGCCAGAAGCTCCAAGACAGGTTTTGGGACAGGTTTCCAAGAGTTTTTTAATAGTGGGAATTTCCGCATTGGTAATGGCATTATAAGGGCGGTCTTCCCCTATGCCAAATCCGTCCAATATTACAAGTGCAAGAGTGTTTTTCATTTTAAATATCTCCAGTCAACAGCACTGATAGTGCGAATTTATGTGTTTACATACTGCCGTTTCAAAAATAATTTTTATATGACAGTAATTAGGTTTTTCTGTTTTATAACAGCAAAATCAATTATGTAAAAATAAAACAATGGGTAAGAAATTTCAGCTATCAGCAAAACTACTCTGCTGACACAGGCTCCTGCATTATCTTTTGTGATTTTGCAGGAGCCTGTGTGAGTTTTATTTTGCTATATTGTTTGAAATTTTAAGAATTTCTGTAATTGAATCAGCTTTTAAAGCTGCTCCGCCAATAAGACCTCCGTCAATATTAGGCATTGAAAGAAGTTCTTTCGCATTTTTTTCGTTCATAGAACCGCCATAAAGTACATGAGTTTTTTCAGCACAGTCTTTGCTGTAAAGCTCTGAAAGAGTTTCCCTTATAAACAGACAGATTTCCTCAGCCTGCTCAGCTGTGGCAGTTTTGCCTGTACCTATTGCCCAAACAGGCTCATAAGCAATTATAAGTTTTTCGCAGTCAGTTTTGGAAATATCTTTTAAATCCTGGGTAATCTGATTTTTAATAAGAGTTTTTGTATTTCCCGCTTCTCTTGTTTCCAAAGACTCCCCTACACACAAAATCGGTGTAAGTCCATAGTTTAAAGCAGCTTTAAGACGCTTGTTGACGGTTTCATCGGTTTCACCGAAATATGTTCTTCTTTCGGAGTGACCTATTATTACATATTTGACACCGATTTCCTTTAGCATTAGAGGAGAAATTTCCCCTGTAAATGCACCTTTTTCTTCCCAGTGACAGTTTTGGGCACCAACTTCAATAATACTTTCTTTGGATAGTTCACAGACTTTTTCCAAAGCAGTAAAAGGAGGGCAAACAATAAATTTATTTTCGGAAGTCGGAAGCTTTTCCTTTATTTCCTTTATAAGTTTAGCAGCCTCCGAAGAAGTTTTATTCATCTTCCAGTTGCCTGCAATAATAATATTTCTGCTCATTTTATCCACCGATTATTGTTTGTCTTGAAGGCAGGCAATTCCCGGAAGTTCCAAACCTTCAAGAAATTCCAAGGAAGCTCCGCCGCCTGTGGAAATATGTGTCATCTTGTCTGCAAATCCCAGCTTTGTAACTGCTGAGGCACTATCACCGCCGCCGATAATAGAAACTGCACCGCTTTGGGCTACTGCTTTTGCAACTTCACAGGTTCCAACGGCAAAGTTTGGCATTTCAAATACACCCATAGGTCCATTCCAAACAATAGTTTTAGCAGATTTAATGGCATCTGCATAAAGCTTTTGAGTCTTAGGACCAATGTCAACACCCATCCAGCCTTCCGGAATATCGCCTTCTGACACCTTGCTGTTAGCGTCATTGTCAAATTTATCTGCAATTACATCATCAACGGGAAGCAGAAGTTTAACACCTTTAGCCTGTGCTTTTTCAATAAGTTCCTTAGCCAGCTCCAGTTTATCTTCTTCACAAAGGCTGTTTCCTATATTTTGACCCTGAGCTTTTTTAAATGTATAAGCCATACCGCCGCCCACAATAATTGTGTCAACCTTTTCAATAAGGTTTGTGATTACACCGATTTTATCGGAAACTTTAGCACCACCCAAAATAGCAATGAAGGGTCTTTCGGGGTTTGATAAGGCATCACCCATAATTTTAATTTCTTTTTGAATGAGATAACCGCAAACAGATGGCAAAAATTCGGCAACACCTGCTGTGGAGCAATGAGCTCTGTGAGCTGTTCCAAAAGCATCATTTACGAAAATATCAGCCAAAGAAGCCATTTTTTCGGAAAGAGCTCTGTCATTTTTAGTTTCACCCTTTTCAAAGCGGACATTTTCCATAATCATAATATCGCCGTCATTGAGTTTTGCTGCCATAGCCGCAGTATCTTCTCCGGCAACATCTTTGGAAAGCGGAATATCTTTGCCAAGAAGTTCGGAAAGTCTTTTAGCTACAGGAGATAAAGAAAACTCAGCTGAAAATTCACCCTTTGGTCTGCCTAAATGAGAGCAGAGAATTACTTTTGCACCATGGTCGGATAAATATTTAATAGTTGGGAGAGATGCAACAATTCTTGTGTCATCAGAAATTACTCCGTCTTTAAGCGGAACATTAAAATCACATCTCACAAGAACCTTTTTACTTTTAACATCAATATTTTCGATTGACATTTTATTATACATAAAATCACTCCTTAATATTTAAGCCAAAAAAAGAAACAAAATTAATCTTTCAGCATATTTTATAAACATATGAGAATAATAAATATATTCTTTAACAATTCTATTTTAAACCTAATTTTTAAATAATTCAATGGTTTATTATTAATAAGAAAAATGAGCATTAATTAGGGAATATCTATAATGATCTTCCCATTTTCCGTTAATCTGTATATATTTTTCGCAAATACCCTCATTTTTAAAGCCGAGTTTTGTCATAACCGCTGATGAACATACATTTTTAGGCATAACATAAGCTTCAAGCCTATGTAGACCCAGATTTTCAAAAGCATATTTTATTCCTACCTTTAAAGCTTCTGTCATCAGACCTTTGTTGGTATAATCCTTATCCATTTTATAACCAAGTACTGCATTTTGAAGGCAGCCTCCGGTAATAAAACCAAGAGAAAAAGTGCCGATAATTTTATCAAAATTATCTTTTTCATATATGTAAAAACGATAGGAAACTCCTTTTAATGTATTGATTATTTCAGTGGCAAGCATTTTATGCTGAAAATCCAATGTGTAAAAATTATCAGGTTTTTCAATTTCATAGTCCTTTAAAAATTCCTTGTTTTTTTCATAAAACATAAGGATTTTTTCTTCTTCTCCGGGGAAAGCTAATTTAATGGCAAGTCTTTGGGTATTAAATTCCAAAAAAATCACCTCCAAAATATATTATAG
>JAHHUA010000097.1 GCA_020024235.1 Oscillospiraceae bacterium | reverse complement strand
CTTCAAACTTTGTGTAAATACCCAAAATAGTGATAAAATATTAAATGTGAATCAGGCATATAAGCAATGAATTTTTATGGCTTGTATGCCTATTAAATTTTCTCAAAATCCTCATAAATTTCTAAAAAATCTTTTTCTATCAATAAAAGAAACTGACTATCTGCTAAATCAGCATCACACATATAGCTGCTGATAAATTCTCCTTCCTTGGTTTTTTAGGATTTTTAGCATAGTCGATTCTACCTGTAAGTCATTGTACAGCTGTTTTTCCTTTGTTAATATATATTGGTATAATTTGTGTTGTTGCGATAAAATCATCTCCTTAATTACAGCTACTATGAAATTATTTCCGCAAAATATTAAATCTAATGACAAAATAAATATATATATAAGTATAAATTATGGTATAGTAAATTAGCTAAAATATCCCAAACAGACTTGTAATCGGTACACGATTATATATTGTAGTTTCATTAATTTGTAGTATTGAAAAACATAATACAATATCATTTGAATATTACCTATTGATATTGTACTTTTCAAAATAACTGTGCTACACTTATTTAGGTTAATTCATAAGTAAGAATTTTAAATGTAAAATATTATTTAAATTAAAAAAATATGAAAAGGAAGTTGGTAAAATGGAATGTATATGTAAAAATTCTTTGCAAAAACTATTGTCTATTTTAGATATGCAAAGAAAAGTTGTTGGCATAAAATTTTTGTTTACAAAAGAAGATTATGATAAATGTCCTGCAGAGCAAGCAAAAATCCCAATGAATTATTGTGTAATGGTTAAATTAGCCACTCATGGATATAGCATGAAAACCAATTTAGAGTTTTGTGCTTGCAGCGGAGGCTCAAGAGCAATCGGATTAGAAGAACCATCAGAGAGATTTAAAACCGGTTGTGAGTATTTAAGTTTTGGACTTTATAAAGATTTAGCAGTTGCTAAAAATGAAGTAAATAATATGACTTTTTGCAGCCATAAAATTTATGGGGCAATGATAGCACCACTTGAGAAATATGAAGAAAAACCAGATGTTGTAATTATGGTAACAAATTCATACAATGCAATGAGAATTATTCAGGCTTATACTTATGAGTTTGGTACTCAATGCAATTTTAAAATGACAGGAAATCAAGCAATTTGTTCAGAATGTACTGCTTATCCATTTGAAACCAATAGTATGAATATATCTATGTTTTGTGCAGGAACAAGATATTATGCCGGCTGGAGCGATACAGAAATAGCTTTAGGTATACCATATGGAAAATTTATCTCGTTGTGTGATGGTATTTTTGAAACTGCTAATGGTGCAGAACGCAATGAAAAGAAAGAACAAATTTATAAACGATTAGCAGAAACTAATCTTGATGGCAGTAATATAAATTTAAATCAAGCATATTTTATGAGAGAAAAATAGACGGAAAAATTATGAAAAATAAAGAAATAATACCATTAATAATCAGACTTTTATTTATAACAATTTTACTCTCAGCATGGGAACTTATGGTTAAAAGCGGTAATTTGAAAGCATTTTACATAAGTTATCCAACAGAAATTTTCAAGGATTTAATAGATTTTATATATAGTGGAGATTTGTGGAAACACGCATCAGTTACATTATACGAGGCATTTGTGGGACTTTTCTTTGGAAGTGTAATCGGTATTACAGCGGGAGTTTTGTTTTCGCAATTTAAAATTCTTGGAAAAACTTTCACACCGATAATAAATGCTATTTCCGGAATACCTCAATTAGCTTTAGCTCCGGTATATATTTTGTGGTTTGGAATAGGATTGCAATCCAAATTTTTTTTAGCAGGACTATCAGTTTTTTTTAATGTATTTTTTGCTACATATGGCGGAATTGCAGATATGGAAAAGAAACTCATTGAGTCAGCAAATTTACTTGAATCAAACCAATTTAGAATTTTATTTAAAGTTGTTATTCCAAGCTGTATGCCACGAATAATTTCCGGGATAAGAGCAGGTGTTAGCTCAAGTTTGATAGGAGCAATAGTTGGAGAATATATAGGTGCATCAGCCGGATTTGGTTGGATGATAGCCTATGCAACTTCATATTTCAATATGAAACGAGTTATGTCATGTATATTAATTTTGTTAATTGTAGGTATGTTTTTAAATTATGCATTGGATAAAATAGAAAAATCGTTATTAAAATGGCATTCTAAAACATCATTAACAGTTGGGGTTTTGAATAAATAAATTAAAGGTTATTTAATGAAAGGAAGATTAATATGAAAAAAATATTGTCATTAATTATTGCAGCTGCAATGCTGTTTTCAATGGCAGTAACATTTACAGGTTGCGATTCAAAAGCAAAAGATAAAGAATTAACAGAAATAGTTATTTCGGAGTTTAGAGGAATTGCTTGGGCATCTGTTTATGCAGCTGATTTATTAGGCTATTTTGAAGAAGAAGGTTTAAAACCCAAATATATGATTTATAAAGATGGTCCAATAGCTTTTCAAGGAATGCATGCCGGAGATTCTGATTTCTCTTTGTTATCTGCAGAGCCAATAATGACAGCATATGATAAAGGTATGGAGTCATATATGCTTTTTACAAATACAAATAATCGTTCTTTTGGTTTTGCAGCAAGCAAAGATATAACAGATATCAGTCAATTAAAGGGTAAAACAATATTTGCAGGTATGCCCGGATCAGCACCATATTCATTTGTACTTTCACTTTTGGAGGCTGCCGGTATGAGTGAAAATGATGTAAGTTTTATGAATACGGAATATTCCGCTGCTATTACAGCTTTAGGTGAAAAACAACTTGATGCTATATACTTTGATATTTATAATAAGAAAAAGTTATTAGAAACAGTACCTGATGCTAACATATTGGTTGACGCAACAGATAAACAAACTCATATAGACTTATACGGAAGTGAGTTTTGTCAAACAACTGTTGCAACTTGTACAAAAGCTTTTGCTGATAAAAACCCGGAGATAGTGCAAAAATTTGTTAATGCAAATGTAAAGGCTTTAAAATGGATATCTGAGCATACTTCAGAAGAATTAGCTGAGTTATTAATTCCTATGTTTGAGGGTATGACAAAAGAAGAATTAACATACAAATATGAAACTTTAAAATCATCTTTCTCATCAACCGGAGAAATTGTTCCGGAGGGTTATAAGACAGTTGAGGATTTCTGCTTATCTCAAGGTTTAATTTCAAAAGAAATAGGATTTGAAAATATTATTCCAACAGAATTTATGAATAAAGCACTTGGAAAATAAGGTGAGAAAATGTCTTACATTAGTTTTGAAAAAATAAATAAATTTTTTGAAAATCAACAAATTTTAAAAGATTTTGATTTATCAATAGAAAAAGAAAGTTTTGTAACACTATTAGGTCCCTCCGGTTGTGGTAAAAGTACATTGTTAAGAGTATTATCAGGATTAGAACCCATTCAATCCGGTAAAATAATTCTTGATGGAGAGGATATTACTTTTAAGAAGCCATCAGCACGAAAAGTCGGAATGGTTTTTCAACAATACAGTCTTTTCCCAACAATGACAGTTTATGATAACATAGCTTTTGGTATGAAGAAAATGAATTTAACTAAAAAAGAGCTTGATAATAAGATAAAAAAAGCTTTAGAAATGGTTGATTTATTAGGCAGTGAAAAAAAATATCCATCACAACTTTCAGGTGGAGAGCAACAACGTGTGGCTATTTGCAGATGTGTTGTAACAAATCCAAAAGTATTGCTTATGGATGAGCCTTTTTCTGCAATAGATGCTAAACTTCGTAAAGCATTACAGTTAAGGATAAAAGAAATTCATAAGGAAATGAAAATGACAACTATTTTTGTTACTCATGACCAAGATGAAGCTATGACAATGTCAGACACTATACATTTAATGAATGGTGGAGTAATAGAGCAATCAGGTACACCGATGGAATTATATTCTATGCCAAAAACCTCTTTTGTAGCTGAGTTTATGGGAAATTATAATAAGATAACAGGTTTAGAAAATCAGGATAAACCTTGCTATATTCGTCCTGAATTAGTTAGGTTAAATGCAAAAGAAAATCAAGAGGGAATAACTTTTGATGGATATATAAATGATATAATTTTGCAAAGTGGAACAATATTATATAAGGTAAAGACTAATTTAGGCGAGATAAAAACTTCAGAAGTTTTTCAAAATACTATAGATAAAAAAATGGGGGACAGAGTGAAAATTACTATTGATAAAACAGATTTAATATCATACTAAAAAGTCAAATTAGAGTAACTTAGAAGTACAAAAAACTCTAAATAGACAAAATAGTATGGCTAAAACTAAATTGTAGGAAATTAAATGGTTAAGGTGTAAATGGTAAAACAAGAGGTACAGCAAAATCGGTGGCAGAATATTATCAAAGAATGCAGAAACATATAGGTTTACTTTACAAAATATATGTGCTATAATAAAATTAAGTAAATACAGGAATAAATGCTCATGTTAGGTAGAGAAGCAGATAACGGAAAATAAATATACAGACAGCCACACTTGCCACTATTCCGTAAATTAAGATGAAAAAATGGCAAAGTATGACTTTATATGACAGAACTTTTATTATTATTTTTGATAAACAATATGAAAAACCACCAATTTGATATAATTTTGTTGTTCTAATCCGCTCCACGGAACTGATCGCCCGAAGTACAGATGTGGTACGGACTTACTACCACTATGCCAGCGACGAGATGGGTATAAGTACGATGTGAACAGTCCGAAGGAATTTTATTATGAATCAAACACTTATTCCAATTTAATTATAACTACACTTTTGATAGAACAAATTACAGAACGGAGAATAAAAAGCATGGATTATCAGAACTTGTACACAAATTTCAAAAATAATTCAGATGTAGACGAAGAACAATGTGCGCCTTTTTTTGAAAAGGCCACAGATGAAGAAATCAAAAGCTTGACAGATCTTTATAATATCTGTGTTTCCAATTCTGCGGTATGGAGAAAAGAGGATTTGGCTGGATTAAAGGAGATCGAAATTCCACCACAGCTTATCCAGTTTTATCAAGAGCTGAATCCGGTCAATGCTCCGATGAACAATGCAGGCATTACATTAGCAGATTTAATGGAAATTAGGGAGGAATATCTCAATTTGGCACCGGGATGCTACATGATAAAATGGGGATTTCTGGTGATTGCAACAACTATTGGCGGAGATCCGGTTTTAATCGACTTGAACGATGAAGCTCTCCCAGTTTATATTGCAGACCATACATTAATTATGGGGGATGAGTTCCGTGAAGGAAATAATGTATATTTCCCTTATCCAACAGATGAATTAAAGGAAGAATATGAAAAGGAAACAATTCCTGTCACATATAAAAATATCAAAAAATGTCTTCTCTTGATTGAAGATCGATTTGATGTGTTTATGGATAAATTATCCTGTGATGAATATGATGATCTGGAAGAAATGCTGGATGAAATGAACTGATAGCAATTTTCGGTCATTATCAGAAACACAAAGGGGAACATAACAATGTGATTTAAACGGGAGTTTTCTGTTTTTTCAACTATTACAATTTGGATAAAAATAAAATGGATAGATTACTTTCCTGTGAGTTTAACATGGACACTGTCTGCGTGGAGCTGGAGTTTGCCGATGGCAGTATGATCTCCATTGACACCATTGCCGTAGAGAACGAGGTAGCCGACAATATGTACAAGCGGTCTGAACTGGACCACCTGATCTACATTGATCCCGTGGCGTACGCCGATTTGATCCTTGGCGGAGATACGGAAGCATATCTAAAAAATATAACAAAGTATAACCCACTGAATTAAAAATGAAATCGCCGATGTGTGTGCTACATACATCGGCAATTCTTTTTTATGGAATAGAATTTGTACTACTCGCTTTTATCTACTATTATTAGATGCCGCAGGCCTTTCATGAAATCCTACAAAACCGTTGATAACATAGACTATTCACTTTTCCCTTTTATATGTTTTCACCTTTGTTTATACATCCCTTCAAGGCTCATAATGGCAAATACAAGGGAAGAAACAACGGATCATTCATATTTCTTGAGTAGAAACTTGAAAATAACAACTCCTGCAACATACTGGAAAATTAAATAGAAAAACAAGAAAAAAATCAGAAGAGAACTATTCTCAATGTGCTGCAGCTTATCCAGCACGGCAAAGACAGGAATAGCTATCCCAACAACCATCAGTCCAAGAACATATGTATATCGACCAGATTTGTCCCGAAGCTTTTCCTTTAGCTCATCGTGTAATTCAATTTGTTCTTTTTTTAATTTTTCCTGATACTCTGTTTTATGATTAGGAGATGTCCAGTAAAAATATTTGCAGATTATAACGCATCCCGAACCGATACCAGCTCCTGCAAAGCCAAACAGCAGACTATCCAGCTTGGTGTTTGTCAGCAATGCTACGAGTAGACATCCAATACCAATCAACACATATACAATACCTGTTGCTAAATTACTTTTTTTCATTTTTTTCGCCCCTTTCGTGGATAAAAACTTCTTCGATCTGTTTTCCAAAAAAATCAGCAA
>JAHHUA010000096.1 GCA_020024235.1 Oscillospiraceae bacterium | reverse complement strand
TATGTATATAATGATATTTCCTGCCTGTTTCAGCATATTTATACCCATATATTGGGCAGGGAAAAAATATGAATAAAAATATTTGCAGTCTTATTTTAAATTAATAAGACTGCTTTTTTTATGCGTAAAATATATGGAAAAAAATCGTATTATGTGATATAATTTCTGTAAACTGAAAAATGAAAGGGGCAATTTCATGGAAAACAGAACAATAGAATTCTACCGTAAAAGTGCAGAATATATATTGGAGAGAATTCCCGAAAAACCTGAAATAGCAATGATTTTGGGTTCATGTTTGGGAAGTCTTTCAGAGGAAATTACAAATCAGATTGTCATTGATTATAAAGATATTCCGAATTTTTTAGTCAGTACAGTAAAATCCCATGCCGGCAAACTTATTTTCGGAAAGCTTGGCGAAAAAAATGTGGTTTGTATGTCAGGCAGATTCCATTATTATGAGGGCTATGAATTTGAGGAACTGGCAATACCAATAAGAGTATTTAAACTTTTGGGTGTAAATAAAGTAATTCTCACCAATGCAGCAGGTGCTATCAACAAATCCTTTAAAGTAGGGGACTTGATGATTATAAATGACCATATAAAACTGACAGGAGCAAGTCCTGTAAGAGGAAAAAACATTGAGGAACTTGGGGATAGATTTTTTGATGTTTCAGATATGTATACAAAGGAACTTAGAGATATTGCATGGAAATGTGTAAATAAACTTGGACAGCAATACCGCACTCATGACGGAGTTTATTTTTATTCAGTAGGTCCTCAGTTTGAAACTCCTGCAGAAATAAGAGCTATGAGAATTTTGGGCGGAGATGCTGTAGGTATGTCCACTGTAACAGAAGCTATAACCGCCGCACACTGCAATATGAAAGTATTGGGAATATCCCTTATGACCAATATGGCAGCAGGAGTACTTCCGCAAAAATTATCAGCAGAAGAAGTAGATGTGGCTGCGGAAAATGCCGCTGAACGCTTTAAAGAACTTATAAGAGAAATTGTAAAGGAGATTTAACTTATGCTTTTTAAAAATATTACAATGATTGATGAAAACTATCAGGAACAAAAAAATATGTATATCCTTACAGAAGGAAATAAAATAACCTATATAGGAAAAGAAATGCCAAAAGACTATAAAGGTGAAATATATGACGGTGAAAATAAAGTAGCTGTTCCAGGCTATTTTAACGCTCATTGTCATGTTCCCATGACTTTAATGAGAGGTTACGGAGAAGGCTTGCCTTTGGACAGATGGCTTTTTGAGAAAATTTTCCCATTTGAAGATTTAATGAGCTTTGATGATATGTACTGGGGTTCTGTATTGGGAATTGCCGAAATGATAGCTTCAGGCTGTGCATCTTTCAGCGATATGTATATGCAGTCTCCTGCCATTGTAAAAGCTGTGGAAGAAAGCGGTATAAAAGCCAACATATCCCGTTCATGCAGTGCTTTTTCCGACGATGTTCACTACAAAGATTTGCTTGCCTATGAAGAAATGAACTATCTTTATGATTATATGAAATCCGCTGATAATGACAGAATTATAGCTGATACATCAATTCATGCAGAATATACCACCAAACCCACTTTGGTTAGAGAAGTAGCTGAGTATACCAAAGAAAGAGGTCTTATGCTGCAAGTGCATATATCCGAAACAGAAAAAGAACACAGAGAATGTAAAGAAAGATATAATGGAATGACACCTACACAGTGGATGAAATCTTTAGGAATATTTGACAACAAAGTAACAGCTGCTCACTGTATTTACTGTGAAGATGAAGATTTGGAAATATTCAAAGAAAGCGGTACTTCTGTAGTACATAACCCCACCAGCAATCTTAAACTTGGAAGTGGTATATTAAATCTTACCAAAATGATAAATAAAGGCATTAATGTCTGCATAGGTACTGATGGTGCATCCAGCAACAACAATTTGAATATGCACGAAGAAATAAATTTGGCGTCTATACTTCAAAAAGGAGTTAACAGAAACTCTGAAATGTACAGTCCTTCCGAAATGTTTAAAATTGCCTGCAAAAACGGGGCAATTTCTCAGGGAAGAATGGACTGCGGTGCCATTAAGGTTGGCAACAGAGCAGATATTGTGATATATGATTTGGATAAACCCCATCTTTATCCTGTTTATGATGTTTTGGCAACTATTATGTATTCTGCGGCAGCTTCTGATATTTGCCTTAATATGGTTGACGGTAAGGTTTTGTATAAAGACGGCATTTACACTACTATTGATATTGAAAAAGCAAAATTTAATGCTAACCGCATAAGAGATGAAAAATTATCAGCTTTGGCTAAAGTAGGAAAATAATTGCGAAGTAAGTTGACTAAAATGATAAAACCAAAACGCCTTAAAGCAGGGGATAAAGTGTCTGTAGTTTCACTGTCCCGTGGTATGCTGGGTGAAGATATGTTTATTTAATCAGAATACTTGGACTTGGGCTTAATTATGAAATTGACTGTGAAAAGAAAAGCTTTACACTATTAGAACCTGCAACATTATAGGAGGATATATTATGAAAATCAGACTTTCTCCTTATAAAGGTGAACATGACAAAGCCTGTGAACTTATAAAATGCTTTTGGTTTGAACACAACGGATATACTCAAACATCAGATGAAACAGAAGATGACTTTAAAATATACACAGGAGAAAACCATAACTTTTATTTTATAAACTGTGATGATATTGCTGTGGGATTTGTACACTTAGGCAGCCGAGGTGGACAGCCTGACTGGCTGGAAGAAATATTTGTACTTCCCGAATACCAAAACAGAGGAATAGGTTCAAAGGCTATAAAACTTGCAGAAAAGGAAGTTAAAACATATTCACCGTCTTTATATATAGAAGCAGCAGCAAAAAATGAAAAAGCAATCAGGCTATACAGAAAACTGGGTTATAACTGCTTAAACACTATCACCATAAGAAAAGATTTCGACGAAAATCAATATGAAAATATGGGAAAGGAAAATATTTTCGGTATGAACTTTGATATAAGAAAAAGTAAATAATCAAAATGGGAGTGAAACCATGGATTTAACATTTAATACAGAAAACGGAATTTTTAACTATCGTGTGGCAGCTATAATCATAAATAACGATAAAATTTTGACCAAGCCTAAAATTTTCAATAAAGATACAGAATACCATCTTCCGAGAGGCAGAGTTAAACTACATGAAACTGCCGAAAATGCTATTTTAAGAGAATTAAAAGAAGAACTTAAAATAGATGCTAAAATAATTCGCCCTTTGTGGTTAAATCAGGGATTTTTCATAATTGACAACAGCAATGAAAAATGCCATGAAATCTGTGTCTACTTCCTTATTGATATTTCAAAAACCGATTTATTGACCTATGGTGAAGAATTTACAATTACAGAGAGAAAAAACAGAAAACACACTTTTAAATGGGTAACATTGGAAGATTTAAAAAATCAATACTTTTATCCGATTTTTCTGAAAACAGAAATTTTTAATTTGCCAGATAATTTTACAATCAAAACAGAAATGGAATATTAAATCCGAATTTGTTATTTTATATAAGATAACAAAAGTAAAAAAGGAGTATTATGAAAAAATTAAAAGAAGAGGTGCTGCTTAAATCCAAGGAAGCCTATGCAGAAAAATTATTTGCGGGAACCAGCGGAAATTTAAGTGCTATAGACAGAGAAAAAGGCTTAATTGCCATCACTCCCACATCAATACCATATCCGATTTTAACCTTAGATGACATTGTAGTCATAGATTTGGACGGAAATGTTAAAGAGGGAAAACACAAACCATCATCAGAGTGGAGAATGCATTCGGAAATCTACAAAAACAAACCTGAAGTAAAGGCAATAGTACATACTCATTCACCTAATGCCACAGCTTTTGCGGTAGCTCACGAGGAAATTCCTGTGGTGCTTATTGAAATGATGTTTTTCCTTTTGGGTAATGTACCACTGGCAAAATATGCAGCTCCGGGAAGTGAAAACTTAGGTATAAATTCCGTAAAAGCCATGGAAAAACGTGCTGCCTGCCTTTTGGAAAATCACGGTGTTGTGGCTGTGGGAGAAAATTTGGACGAGGCTTATATAAGAGCTGTTTATGTGGAGGATGCAGCCAATATTTATATAAAATCACGAATTATAGGAAATCCCAAAATAATTTCCACAGAAGAACAAAACAAAATGAGAAGAAAAATGGGTATACCGGAGGAATAAACATGATTAGAGCAGATAAAGACTTGGCTTTTATGCTGAGATATGAAAATATTGCATGGTATGAAAACGGAGAAGTTAGGATTTTAGACCGAAGAGTTTACCCTATGGAAACTAGATTTGTAACTTGCAAAAGACATGAAGAAGTTGCTCAGGCAATAGCTGACATGGTTACACAAAGTGGGGGACCATATACTGCTGCAGCAATGGGTATGGCTCTTGCGGCTTATGAATGTAAAGATATGAGAGAGGCAGATATGCTCAGTTACCTGGAGAAAGCCGCATACACACTCTCCCACGCAAGACCTACTACGGTTTCAAATATGATTAAATCAGTAAACTCCTGCTTGGATGCGGCAAAAATTGCTTTGTCAGAGGGTAAAAATGTGGAAAATGCAATTTTTGAAAGGGCTCTCTCTGATGTAAACAGAAAATATGAAAGATATGAAAAAACAGGGGAGTTTTTAGCTTCACAGTTTCCTCAAAACGGAACAGTAATGACTCAATGTTTTGGTGAAACAATTATCGGCATGATGCTGAGAGCCTGCCGAAAACAGAATAAAGATGTTAAATTCATCTGTCCTGAAACCAGACCTTATTTTCAAGGTGCAAGGCTTACTGCCAGCTGTATTTGTGATATGGGCTTTGATGTAACTGTAATTACAGATAATATGCCAGCTTATACCATGGGACAGAAAAAAGTGGATGTATTTACCTCTGCCGCTGATGTAATCACCATGGATGGCTATGTGGTAAATAAAGTTGGCACATTCCAAATTGCTTTGGCAGCTAACTACTGGGGAATACCTTATTTTGTAACAGGTACTCCGGATTTAGCACACAAAACCATAGATACAGTTAAAATTGAGGAAAGAGATCCTAACCTTGTAATGGACGCTCTCGGAAAGAAAACCACTATGGATGGTGTAAAGGGATTTTATCCTGCATTTGACATCACACCTCCAAAGCTTTGTAACGGCGTTATAACAGATAAGGGTATTTTTACACCGTATGCTTTATATGATTATTACAAAGATGCAGCAGAAAGCAAAATTGACGCTACTTTTTGCCCGTAAATCATTGATTTTATGTTAAAAAAATGGTAGAATAACAGTGCATATATTTTATGAAAAGAGGATTTTATACATGAAAGCAAGAATACCAAAACATAGAGAATTTATAATTAATTTAAATGAGGAAACAGAAGAAAGAGCAAATGAATGCTGGAATAAACTCCAGGAAATTATGGATGCTTACCAAAAGGAAGGTAAATCAGTTTACACATCTACATTTATTGAAGACAATGAAGAAAAAGTAAAAGCACTTCAAAAGGATTACAAATTCACATATACAATAGAACTTAAGTAATATCTAAACCCAAAAGAACGGTAACTCCAATGGAGGTATCGTTTTTTTATAAATTAACCCAGGAAAGGCAGAGTAAATATGAATAAAAAAGTTGCTGTTATAACAGGCGGTTCTTCAGGAATAGGCAAGAAAACAGCCTTTATGCTTAATAAAAAAGGTTTTACCGTTTATGCCTGTGCAAGACGCCTTGACAAAATGAAGGCTTTGGAAGCCATGGGCGTAAACATACTTTATATTGATGTAACAAATGATGACAGTGTAAAAAATTGTGTAAATACCATATTGAAAAAAGAAAAACATATAGATATACTTATCAACAATGCGGGATATGGTTCTTACGGAGCTATAGAAGATGTTCCGATTGAGGAAGCAAAACATCAGCTTGATGTAAATGTACTGGGAATAGCCAGAATGATAAAAGCAGTTTTACCCACAATGAGAAAACAAAAAAGCGGAAAAATTATAAATATATCGTCAATGGCAGGAAAGGTTACTACCCCTTTTGGTGGTTGGTATCATGGGACAAAATTTGCAGTTGAGGGTCTTTCTGACTGTTTAAGAATGGAAACTGCTCCCTTTGGTATAGATACTATTATAATAGAACCTGGAGCAATTAAAACCGACTGGGGCATAATTGCTGCGGATAATTTGAGAAAAACATCATCTAATGGTGCTTATTCCGAAAAAGCCAACTGTGTTGCAAATAATTTTACGGCATTATATACATCGGATAAAATTTCCAAAGATGACCTTATAGCTAAAACTATCTTAAAAGCTATCTCTGCCAAAAAACCAAAAACTCGTTATTTAGTGGGATATGGTGCAAAACTTTCTGTTTTTTGCAGAAGAATTTTAAATGACAGAATGTATGACAAAGCAATAATGCAAATTCTCGGCAGAAAAACTAATTAATAAACATATATATTGTAATAAAAAATCGTTTTAAACAACAATGTAATATTCATTTACATAAAACTTATTTTTATTTTATATTATATTA
>JAHHUA010000095.1 GCA_020024235.1 Oscillospiraceae bacterium | reverse complement strand
GGGAAATATTTTCGTTTGAATATTTTATGATTTCGTAAGAGCCTTGCAAGGTGAGTTTGTTTTTATTGTAAATATATACGGATATGCAGTCAGGAGAAACATATTCCGGCCAATCAGCACATTTGTAAAAATTTTTGACCGCCTTTTTAAAAATTTTATTTTTCAAAAATATACCTCCTCATAAACTCATATATAAATACATATTCATTAACAAAGCCAATAATGAAAAATCGGAGGTGATTTTATTGAAGAAATTAAAAAAACTGCTGATGACATCAGCAGTAATTTATTTGTGTATTGTTTTTGTATGCTGTGAAAAAGTGGGGGACAGTGTGAGAAATGCTGTAAAAATTTGCGGATTTTCTCTTTTGCCTTCACTTTTTCCGTTTATGATATTGTCAAGCTTTGTTTCATTGACAGATTTAAAATATGAGTTTTCAAATATTTTCGGTGTAGCAGGTGAAAAATTATTTCATTGCCCGAAAAAATACACCCATATATTGTTTTTATCACTTATAGGGGGCTATCCCATAGGTGCCAATATGATAAACTCCGATTTGGAAAAAGGAGAAATGAATATCAGTGAGGCGGAAAAACTTTTGTGTTTTTGTGTAAACTGTTCACCTGCCTTTATTATCAGCGGAGTTGGACTTGGTATTTTAGGTGATATAAAAGCCGGTGTTATAATTTGGATATCAGAGGTTTTATCTTGTATTATAACTGCCTGCTTTACCCATATGAAAACAGATAGCTCATGTATACCAAACCCAAAAGATACAATACCCTATTGTCAGGCTTTGGTTAAAAGTATAAATAATTCTGCTATATCCATGCTGTGCATATTCGGGTTTGTAATAGGCTTTTCTGCCTTTACCGCAGTGCTGTCAAATAACAGATTTTTTATGAAAATCATTGACTTTTGCTATAATATATTTTTTAAAAAGATATTACCTTATAATTATTTTGAAACTTTAATTTTCGGAATGATTGAAATATCCGGTGGAATTTTTCGTATAAATCAAGGTTTAATACAATATATGAGCTTGTTCTCGTTTTTAACAGCCTTTGGAGGAATAGGTGTATTTTTTCAAATTAAAAACTGTATAAAAATGAAGATAAATTTTAAACCATTTATAATTTCAAGGTTTGCTATGGGCATTTACTCAGCACTTTTTACTGAAATTTTTAAAAGGTATTTTTTAAAAACCTCAGTATATGCCATGGGAAATATCGGTGCCGAAGCTTATATAAATTCAAATTCCATTATATATACTCTTTGTATGCTGTCAATGATTATAACAATTTTATTAAAAAAAGAGGAAGTGTTTTAGAGCATAAAAATGTGTACCATGGTAATAATAAATATTACTAAATAATATGGGGGAAAGCAAAATGAGTAATTCGCTGACAGTGTATTTTGACAGTCCGGAGCTTTGCAGGCAGTTTCTGTCTGTGTTAAAAAACAATAGTGATATTTGCCCAAAAGGTAAAATAACCGTAGTTCAGTCCAATGAAAAATGCGTTATTTCCTGCAACAGTTTATTGGTTGTCTGCGGAAAAAACGCAAAATCTCTCCCCGATATATTAAATTGCTCTAATACAACAGTGATTTTAAATTCTGCCTGTCGTATTGTTTTAAGTGAAGAGGAAGCAAAAAATTATAAATTTATAACCTGTGGTTTTTCTTCCAAAGACAGTGTTACGGTTTCCAGTATAACTTCGGATAAATCTGTGATAAGTATTCAAAGAGGTTTTATAAATTTTATCGGTTATAAAGTTGAACCCATGGAACTTGTTATTGATTGCAGTTATAAAAATTGCGACAATATGCTGGAAGTGGTTACTGCCGTTTTATACTGCTTTGATAAAAGTTTCTTTGAAAATAAGTAAAAAGCTTTGCTGTATTTTATAATAATTTTAGTTAAATCTGTTAAAGCAATGCTTTGTAAATATCTCCTTTTTTGTAGCCTGTGGTTTTGCTTATTTCTTTGGCTGCGGCTGATGACCCCATATCTTCAGCCAGTTCTTTTGCCATTTCCACAGCTTGTTCAAAGCTGATTTCGTCCTGTGGTTTTTGAGGTTTTGCTCCTTCCACTATAAGCACAAATTCACCTTTTGGGTTATTTTCTTCATAAAAGGCAATAGCTTCATCTAAAGTGGTGCGTTTTACTTCTTCATGGATTTTGGTAATTTCTCTGGCAATGGAAATGGTTCTGTTTCCGAAAACAGCTTTCATATCACTTAAAGTTGCACGGAGCTTATGTGGAGCTTCATAAAAAATAATGGTTTTTTCTTCGTTTTTTAGTTTTTCCAATTCCTCAAATCTTCCTGTTTTGCGTACAGTGAGAAATCCCTGAAATACAAATTTTGAAGTTATAAGTCCGGAAACAGCCAAAGCCGCAATTAAAGCACTGGGTCCCGGTACAACTTCCAGTTCAATGCCGTTGTCATGACAGAGTTTTACAATATCTTCGCCCGGGTCGGAAATACAGGGCATACC
Source organism: Oscillospiraceae bacterium (assembly GCA_020024235.1). Lineage (GTDB taxonomy): Bacteria > Bacillota > Clostridia > Oscillospirales > Ruminococcaceae > JAHHUA01. The sequence continues at coordinate 4,177 of JAHHUA010000095.1, read as the reverse complement.
GGCATCAGTTACAATGGCACAATTTTCTCCGTCGGCAATGCGTGAAATAATATATTCTCCCTTTTCCCGTATATTGTGTTCATGATAGCTTATCATTGGTTTTTTTATACCGAAATGATTTAAAAGCTTTAGGGTTACTCTGGTGTCCTCAGCGGCTATAAAATCGACTTTTGAAAGTGTTTCAACAGCTCTGGGAGATATATCATTTAAATTTCCTATAGGCGTCCCCACCACATATAATTTTGCCATTTCCACTAACTCCTTTTGCTAAAAATTAAAATAAATATCCTGTAATTCCTTTGAAAAATCGCCTTTTTCATTTTGTATGATAAAAGGTTCTTCTACTTTTAAAAAAGGTTTTGAACCTTGTTTTCCCTCTATAAGAAAAAGCCATGGAGCTGTATTTCCTTTTTTCTGTACAAAACGCAGGCGCTTTGGCTCTATTTTGTATTTTCTCATAGCTTCCATAACATCTAAAAGTCTTTCGGGACGCTGACAAATGCAAAGTCGTCCACCAAATTTAAGCAGCCTGGAGGCGGCATATACCACATCATCAATGTTGCACATGGTTTCATGGCGGGCAATTTTTTCACTGTCCGTTTCACTGATTATTCCGGCTCCGTTTATTTTGTAGGGAGGATTACAGGTAACAAGGTCAAATTCTCCCAATGGCAGACCCAGCTCCTTTATATTTTTAAGGTCGCCCTTTACAGCCTTTATTTTATCCTTTAAATTGTTTTTTTCAATGCTGATATTTAACTGCTTTATGGCTTTTGACTGAATATCCACAGCCCAAACGAATTTAGGGGATTTAGCGGGATTTCTAAACCAAAGAAGGGGTATAATTCCACACCCTGTGCCTAAATCACAGGCTGTATCTTTTCTTCGGATATTTGCATAATCGGAAAGCAAAAAAGCATCTGTTCCGAATTTATGGTCGGAACTTATGCAGATGTCAATTATATCGCCGAGTTTTTCAAATTCATAATTTAATTCTTCCAAAATTTTTCTCCCTGTTTATAAAAAAATCTGTAAATAATATTTTATAATTATATCAAATTCAGTGTAAAATAACAAGTAGCGGCAATATTAAAAGTTTATACATAAAATATTAAGCTAATCATAGTTATTTTATTTGACAAAATCCCATAATCCATGTAAAATAGTAATGTTAAACTTTTATATAATGAGAAGTATGTCTAAGTATATAGTCAATTAAATACATGAGGTGAAAAAATGGGCTTTTTAGATAAAATTTTGGGAAGCTATTCCCAAAGAGAAATGAAAAAAATATCCCCAATAAAAGATAAAGTCCTTGAATTGGAAAGCAAATATCAGGCTATGAGCGACAATGAACTCCGTGCCTGTACACCTGCTTTAAAAGAAAGACTTGCAAATGGGGAAACACTTGATGATATTCTTCCGGACGCATTTGCAGTATGCCGTGAATCCGCTTGGAGAGTGCTTGGTATGAAGCACTTTCCTGTACAGATTATCGGTGGTATTGTTTTGCATCAAGGCAGAATTGCCGAAATGAGAACAGGTGAAGGTAAAACTTTGGTGGCTACACTTCCGGCTTACCTTAATGCTCTTTCGGGAAAAGGTGTTCATGTTGTAACTGTAAATGATTACCTTGCAAAATATCAGTCTGAAGTTATGGGTAAACTTTATAACTTTTTGGGTATGAGCGTAGGTCTTATTGTTTCCAATATGAGAGAAAAAGACAGAAGACATGCTTACAGCTGTGATATTACTTATGGTACAAACAACGAATTAGGTTTTGACTATCTCCGTGACAACATGGTTACAGAAAAAGAAAGAATGGTTCAAAGAGGCCACAGCTTTGCAGTAGTGGACGAAGTTGACTCAATTTTGATAGATGAAGCCAGAACTCCTCTTATTATTTCAGGTCCGGGCGAAAAATCCACAGACCTTTATAAAATTGCCGATCTTTTTGCCTCAGGACTTAAATCCATTAAGGTTAAAGAAAGCAACAACAAAGAATTTGATGACGATGTGGACGCTGACTATATCGTAGATGAAAAAGCCAGAACAGCTACCCTTACTGCCAAAGGTGTAAAAAAAGCTGAACAGTACTTTAATTTGGACAATTTGACAGATCCTGAAAACTCCACAATAGCACATCATATCAATCAGGCTATCAGAGCTCATGGCATTATGACAAGAGATGTTGATTATGTTGTTAAGGACAAAGAAATTCTCATTGTTGACGAATTTACAGGCCGTCTTATGATAGGCAGACGCTACAACGAAGGTTTGCACCAGGCTATTGAAGCTAAGGAACACGTGGAAGTTCAAAAGGAAAGTGTAACTTTGGCTACAATTACTTTCCAAAATTATTTCAGAATGTATGACAAGCTTTCCGGTATGACAGGTACTGCTATGACAGAGGAAAAGGAATTCAGAGAAATTTACAGCCTTGATGTAATTGAAATTCCTACTAACAAACCTGTTATCCGTAAGGATATGGATGATGTTATTTACAAAACCGAAGCTGCTAAATACAATGCTATCTGTGAACAGGTTGTAGAATGTCATAAAAAAGGACAGCCTGTTTTGGTAGGTACTGTATCTATTGATAAATCCGAACATATTTCAGCTATGCTCAAACGCAGAGGTATCAAACATGAAGTTTTGAATGCCAAACATCATGAAAAAGAAGCTGAAATTGTAGCTCAGGCAGGTAAACTGGGGGCTGTAACCATTGCTACTAACATGGCAGGTCGTGGTACCGATATTATGCTGGGTGGTAATGCCGAATTTTTGGCTAAAGCCAAAATGAGAAAAATGGGTATGGATGAAGAACTTATCTACAATTCTACCATATTTACCGAAACTGATGATGAAGTAATCTTAGAAGCCAGAAAAACTTTCAGAGAGTTAAATAATCAGTTTAAAGCTGAAATTGAAGAAGAAGCTGAAAAAGTTCGTGAAGCAGGTGGACTTTATATTATCGGTACAGAAAGACATGAATCCAGACGTATTGATAATCAGCTCCGTGGACGTTCAGGACGCCAAGGGGACCCGGGTGAATCAAGATTTTTCTTGTCTTTGCAGGATGATTTGATGAGACTTTTCGGCGGTGAAAGACTTGAAGCCATGATGACCAGCCTTAAAGTTGAAGAAGATACACCGATTGAAGCTAAAATGCTTTCCAACACCATAGAATCCGCTCAAAGAAAAGTTGAGGGAAGAAACTATGGTATGAGAAAGCAGGTTCTTCAATACGACGATGTTATGAACAAGCAGCGTGAAATTATTTACCAGCAGCGTCAAAAGGTATTGGATGGTGAGGATATTTCTGCTATTATCAGAAAGATGATAGAAGACGATATTCACAATATTGTTGATAAATACCTTATCAGTGATGAAGAAAAGGAACATTGGGATATTTACGGACTTCGCAGCTATATGCAGGGTTGGGTTTTAACTGCCGATGATTTAAAATTTACCGATGAAGAACTGGCTTCAAAGACAAAACAGGATATTTATGACTTTATCCTCAATAAGGCATCTGTCATCTACTCCGAAAAAGAAGAAACCTGTGGCTCTGATATGATGAGAAAAGTTGAAAGAGATATTCTTCTTAGAAATGTAGATAAGCTTTGGATGGATCATATTGATGCTATGGAAGAACTCAAACGTGGAATACACCTTCGTTCATTTGCTCAGAAAGACCCTGTTACCGAATACACTCATGAAGGATTTGAAATGTTTGACCAGATGATTGAAGAAATCAAGCAAAACACTTTCAAAGATATGATGAGAGTTCAGTTTAACATATTGATTACTGATGAACAAGGTCGTCCTGTTGCAAATGTTGATCCAAGAACTGTAAACAGACAAAAAGCAAAAGAAATGTATGAAAGACGCGGTGAAGAAGCTATTGCTAACAGAAGTGAGATTTCTTCACAGCCCCGTTCCATAAATAAAGTGGGAAGAAATGACCCTTGTCCATGCGGAAGCGGCAAAAAATACAAAAAATGCTGAGGACAGAATGAATAATCACGTGTTGATTAAAATTAAATAAAATATTAAAACAGTATTTAACAAAATCCGAGTTTAGATTTTGTTTAAATGCTGTTTTTTTTATTAAAAAGAAAATTTTGTTTAAATTTGCTATTGAAATTGGAATTTATGTATGTTATCTTAGTAT
>JAHHUA010000094.1 GCA_020024235.1 Oscillospiraceae bacterium | reverse complement strand
GCTTATGCCTCTACAATTCAAATTAATGAAGAAAAAATCCTTGATTCCGATGGCAAAGATTTATTACCTGTTATCCATGAATTATGGTATAAAGTGAATAATGCTTATAATGTTGATGCATTAAGTGGGGAAAATAATGTTTTTACTATTGGTGAAACAATTTATCCTGAAAACAGCCCTGAATATAATGAACTTACCAATTATGAAGAGGCAGTAAATGATATTTTTACAGGAAAAGCAAAAGATGCATTTGAAAGTGGAAATCTTATTAAAAATATCAGCGGCAAATATTATCGCTTAGGTCCGTGGAAAACCGGTTATAGTTATGAAAATACTTTGACAGAAATTACTGTTAAAAAACAAAGTGATGACAGAATTACCATGCTTATGCAATATATTTTATTGGGAATAAATATAGAAGATAATGTTTATGAATATGGATATACTTATCTCACAATAAAAAAAGTAGGGGAAAAATGGCTTGTAGATCAATATTACTTCCCTGAAGCACAACAATTAGGATTCCCTGAAAGTGAAATATGTCATATTGTAAAGGAAGATGCGGAATTTATACTAAAAAATAAATTTTCCACAGAAAACATAAAACTAGAATATACAGGAACTGCGAAATTGGAAAACTGCGACTGCTATATTTATAATGTAATTATTGAAGATGAAAAAATACAGGCGGCAGTCAATAAGCAAAATGGTATAGTTACAATAATTTCAGATGAAAAACCTGTGGTAAATTCCGATAAAACCGACATAACCTTAAATCATCTGATTTTTCCAAATAATACAGCAGAAAAGAATGCCACAAACAGTGATGTATTTGATATAAATCCTTTTGGTGTAAATATCGGGTTGCCAAAGGGTTATTCAATTAAAAATCAAAATACTGACTCAAAATATTCATGTGATGGTCTTTTCAATAGGCTGTATATATACAATGAAAAAGATGAGGCTGTAGGCTCTGTAGGCTATTGTACCTATAATGCTGATGAATATGAAAAATCATCAAACAGATACAGAATGATGATATATAGTCCTATAGCTATGGCAAATCATTATCAATTTGCTTTGGGCGATGACAGGGGTCAGGTAATAACTCAATACGGATTAAATGAAACAATTCTCACTGATGTTTACATATCCGCACAAGTCGGTTCTTCTATGGGATATAACGGCGAAAAAAACAATATAGGTATAGTTTCTAATAATCAAAATTCAGGTGTATTTATTGCCATAGAACTGGACAGTGAAAAAGTATCAAAAGAAACAGCTGTAAAAATTGCTGAAAGTATTATTTTTGATGATGTTTCAGAAAATCCGAGTACAACTCAAAATGATACTAATACCGAAGAAAACTCTAAAGATACAGAAAAACTTTTCAAAGCAGTAGAACAGGCATCTGAAATAAAAAATTACTTATTGGATACATTATCTAAAGATGATCATGGAGGTATTTTTGAAAACACTTTTTTTGAAAAAGAAAACAAACTGATAATAAAAATATACACTGTTAATGAGGAAAATGTAAAAAAGGCTATAGAATCTTATCCAAATGAATACTATAAAGATATTATAGTATTTGAATTTCCTAAAGCTCCTTATTCCTATCAATCACTTTTAAATATGTATAACAAAATTCCGGAGATTAAAAAAGAAGAAAACGAACAAATTTTTGCTGACAACAGGGGAGATAATTTTATAAACATACATATTATTTCTCCGTTGCCTGGAAAACTTAAAGAAAAAGTTTTAGATATATTGGAAGAAGAAAACATACCACTTAGCATGGTTAATATTATGAAAGAAGTAAGAGAATGGGGTGAAAATGAAAACCCAACAACCTAAAAATACTATTAAAAATTAATTTTAAAATACAAACAAATTTTGTTAATAGAAAATGGGGTATTTTGTTTGCTTTTATTTCCGATAAGTTGTATAATTTATTACAAGAATAATTAAGGAGGTAATTTTATGTTAGAAGTCGGTGTAAAAGCTCCAAACTTTACATTAAACGACCAAAACGGAAAAAGCATATCACTGAGGGATTTTGCAGGTAAAAAGGTGGTACTGTACTTCTATCCTAAGGATAATACATCAGGCTGAACCAAGCAGGCAAACGGATTTGCAGAAAGCTATGATAGCTTCACAGAAAAAAATGTTGTAATTATAGGAATTAGCAAGGACAGTGAATCATCTCACAAAAAATTTGCAGATAAATACAATCTTCCGTTTATTTTGCTTGCCGACCCTGATCTTATTGCTATAAAAGCTTATGATGTTTGGCAGGAAAAGAAAATGTGTGGTAAAGTTTCTATGGGTATTGTCAGAACTACATTTATCATTGATGAAAAAGGCAACATTGAAAAAATAATGTCAAAAGTCAAAACTGATACCAATGCCACAGATGTTCTCCAATATTTAAAAGAAAATAAATAATATCAAAACTCTGTTTATCCTAAAAAGGTAAGCAGAGTTTTATGTATTTAATAATAAAATCAATTCAACTGTTGCTTTAATTTTTTATATCAACTGTAAATTGATTGAATTATGTTTATAAATGGGGTATTATTAAGTCAACAAGCAGCTGCTTTAAATAATCAAATAAGGAGAATAAATATGTTTAATACTATGGAAATCGGAAAAAGAATTACCGAAAAAAGAAAAGAAAAAAACCTCACTCAAACAGAGATTGCCGATAAACTGGGTATCAGTACACAAGCTGTAAGCAACTGGGAGAGGGGCAACAGTATGCCTGATATATCCAAACTCTCAGAAATATGCGATATATTTGATATGAGCATAGATGAACTTTTGGGAAGAGAATCCACTATTGTAAAATCCATAGCTGAAAACAAACTGGATAAATACATAGAAAAAAATCTTAGTGTTGATGATACAAATGAAATCATAAAAAATAAAAATTCGTATATGGATTCAGAATATAATCCAAACAAACCCGAAAATGCAGACAATATACCTGAGGTCTTTGAAAACATGATTAAAGATATTTGTGATGCAGCTCCCATAATAAAACCAAATGACATGGAAAAAATTATGACCAAAGTTGGTGATGTTTGCGATAAATATTATGATGATAATAAGGAGATAAAAAATTCTTCTGTAAACTCAGAGGAAAAAACGGGAACTGATTTATTTGACTTTTTGGATTTAGATGATTTAAGTTCCATTGTACCATTTGCTCCTAAAAATATGTTAAAAAAACTTACAAAGAAAATAATTTTTGAAGGTGATGGAGATTTATCATCAATCATTAATTTTGTAAGCGAAAATGATTTAGAAGAAATTGTTGCTCAGGCTATTGATAAAAATATAGACTTAACTCCCTTTGCTGATATAATAGCAACTATGGCAGGAAAAAACACCGTTAAAATGCTCTTTAAATATTTTCTTCTTACTCAGGAAGATGAACTTGATGACATAGCTCCACATATCAGCAGTAATGATATGGAGGAAATTATTTGTGAAGTTATAAACAGTGGTACAGACCTTACAGATATAGCAGCTGATATAGCTCCCTTTGCAAACCAAAATACATTATCCATGCTATTAAAACAAATGCTCGATTTAAACAGTGAATATATAGAAGATATTATGCCATTTATGGATGCAAAAGAATCTGAAATTCACATTACAGAGGCAATAAACAATGGAAAAGACCTTTCTAATATAGCAGAAGATATAGCACCGTTTTTAAATAATAATACAGTAAAACTATTATTTAAGCAATTACTTGAACAGGGTGAAGATGTTTCTGATATAATTTGTTTTGTCGACCAAGAAGATGCGGAAGAAGTAATAAATGAGTATATTGACAACGGAAAAGATATATCAGAAATTGCTGAAGATATAGCACCGTTTTTAAACCAAGATTTTCTTACCAAGCTTGCCATAAGGACTGCAAAAGAACATGGATTTAACCATATAACAAACCTTTCACATTTTATTGATAAAGAAAAATTTTTTGCAGAGTTTAATCAATAAGTATATTGCTTATTAAAATTTTTATGGTATAATTAATATGTATTTTAAATATATTTATGTGAAATTGTATGTTTTGCATAAATATATTTTTATAAATTATGAAAAGGAGAAAAAATATGTTTAATTTTCCAAAAGATTTGTTCACTGATGTGCGTATTGAAGAAACATATACCACTACAATTCTTATCAATGATAAAAAAGTCAGCCAAAATAAAGTAAAAACAGAAAAGGGGGCTATGATAAGAATTTTTGACGGCAGCAAATGGTATTATTCTTCCATCACAGACACTGACAAAATTCAAGAAGAAATAAATAATTTGGCAAAAATGGCAATCCCAAACCCTGATATTAATAATCACCCTATTATGAAAGCTATGGAAATTAATAAAGAAAAAGTAATGATATATCAGGACAATAATGTAAATAAAATTCCAAACAGTGAAAAAATGAATCTTATTTTAAGTTATCAGGATATTTTTGATAAATATTCCGATATTAAAAGTTGCAAAATGATTTATTCTGATAAACATTTGGAAAAACATATAGTATCAAGTTTAGGTACAGATGTGGCCTATGACCAACAATTTGCCTCTTTGAATTTCACTTGTGTTATTGTATGTAATAATATACCTCATTACAGTATTCCCAGAATTTATAAAACATCTTTTGAGCAACTGTCAAATTGCAGAGATGAAGTTGAAGCAGAACTTAAAGAAGATTTAAACTATGCTGCAAATGCACAGTCTGTTATACCTGGGGTTTATACCTGTGTGCTTTCACCTATGGTTGCTGGGGTTTTTGCCCACGAAAGTTTTGGTCATAAAAGTGAGGCTGACTTTATGATAGGGGACGAAACCATGAAAAAAGAATGGAAACTTGGAAGCCGTGTTGGAAGTGAAAACTTAAATATATTGGATACAGGAATGTATGAAGGTAGCGGATATGCACCTTTTGATGATGAAGGCTGTAAAGCAAAAGAAAACTATCTTATTAAAAACGGGATTTTGACAGGCAGACTTCATAGCAGTACAACTGCTGCTGATTTAGAAGAAAAGGTTACAGGCAATGCCAGAGCTTTAAACTTTGAATATGAGCCAATTGTAAGAATGACAAATACTTTTATAGGTGCTGGTAATATGACAAAAGAAGAACTTTTTGCAGGTGTAAAGGATGGACTTTATATAGCTGATTATATACATGGTTCTGGTATGTCTACTTTTACTATTGCACCAAGAAAAGCTTACAGAATAGTTGACGGAAAAATTGCCGAACCTGTAAGAATATCAGTAATCTCTGGTAATGTTATGAAAACTCTCTACAATATAGACGGACTTTCTCAAAATGTTATTTATTGTAGCAGTGCATTAGGTGGATGCGGAAAAATGGAACAAGCACCACTTCCTGTTGCCAATGGTGGACCATATGTAAGAGTTAATAATATCAATGTTCAGTAGGGGGAAAGCAATAATGAAAAAAGAAATATATAGTACAAAAATAGTAAAAACCACTTTGAATATAACAAATAATAAAATTGACTCTATAAGAAAAAATGATGCAATAAAAACTGCCTGCCGTGTTTATGAAAACGGTTGTATCGGCATAAGCAGCTGTTTTGGTGAACCAACAGCAGCAACATGGAAAGAAGCAGAAGAAAATCTCAAACTTCAGATTCCTTATGAATATGAAATTGAATCTAACAAAACCAGAAAAGTAGACAGAACAAAGGAAATTCTTACTTCAAAAGAATTTTTGGAAAAATCCGAAAAAATGTTGGAAAAACTTTCAAAGGAAAATCCAAACTTTATCTTCTCAAATAAATTGGCTATGAGTGAAATTACATATAAACTCTCAAACAGTGAAAATTTGGATTATGAATTTCATAATATTCATTTTGATGCATCAGTTGTATTTAAACATAAAAATTCAAATGCTATTATGGATGGCGGTATAGGTTTTGGCGGAATGGAATATGACATTGAGAAATTTACACAAGATGCCCATGAAATTTTATCAGCTTTTGAAAAAAATGCACAACTTCCTGATGATGAATATATGACAGTAATATTAAACTTTTATAATATAGGACAAAAAATTCTTCAAGGTCTAAATGGGGAAGATTTAGGAAAAGGAGCATCCATATTCTCAGGTAAAATGGGAGAAAAACTTTTCAATGATAAATTCAGCCTTTATATAGACAGAACATCAGACAATGAAAATGTGGAATTTTTTGATATGGAAGGAAGTACTTTACCGAATGATAAAATATCACTTATTGAAAACGGAGTTTTAAAAAGAGCTTTTTGTGATAAGAGGACTTCTGCCGAATTTGGATTTGAAAATACTTCATGTGGAGATGGAAGATATGATGATGTTCCTAGTTTGCAAAGTGAACCTGTTAGTGTAGAAAAATCCGATAAAACCTTGAAAGAACTTATAGGCAACGAAAAAGCTATTTATATAGACACCATGAGTGGGGGAGATTGTACAGCAGAAGGAAATTTTGCATCACCTGTACAGCTTGCTTATCTTATAGAAAACGGAAAATTTGTAGGAAAACTTCCGGAATTTAATATTAGTGGCAATATTTATAAGATGTTTGGTGATGATTATTTGGGTCTAAGCTCTGATAAAGTTTATTTTGACAGTGAATACCTGGTTTTAAAAATGAAAATAAATTAAATACAAAAAAAGCTCCTTAATTAAGG
>JAHHUA010000093.1 GCA_020024235.1 Oscillospiraceae bacterium | reverse complement strand
ACGGAGAGGTGTCCGAGCGGTTTAAGGAGCTGGTCTTGAAAACCAGTGACTCGCAAGAGCCGTGGGTTCGAATCCCACCCTCTCCGCCACAGATAAAACCTGTTTATATCTGTTCTCAATTATATATTTTTCAAAATAAAGTTACCAATGGAGATGTACTCAAGTGGTGACGAGGCGCCCCTGCTAAGGGCGTAGGTCGGGTAACCGGCGCGAGGGTTCAAGTCCCTCCATCTCCGCCAGACGAGAAGCCTCGGACGCAAATGCGTTCGAGGTTTTTCTATATATTATACCCATATAGCTAAAGTATTTTAATATGCTGTCTTTAAAAGAAACAAATTAAAATACTGATATTAACAGGTAAATAATTTAATACAGAAAAATATATTTTAAATTGTAAATGGGGATAAAACAGCAAAATAATTAAAAACTTATCTTAAAAATAAAGAAAAGCTATTTATATAATAGTTAAAAAACTGATTTAATTTATAAATGAGGAGTAAAATATGATAACTGTAACAGATTTGGAACTGCAATTTGGCGGCTCAAAATTGTTTGAAAATGTAAATCTAAAATTTACCGACGGCAACTGCTATGGTATAATCGGAGCTAACGGAGCGGGAAAATCCACATTTTTAAGAATACTTTCGGGAGAACTTGACAGTACAAAGGGCACAGTGGAAATAAGCGAAAATACCCGTATGTCTGTACTTAAACAGGACCATTTCCAATATAACGATTATAATGTTTTGGAAACTGTTATTATGGGAAATGCCCGTCTTTATCAGATTATGAAGGAAAAGGACGAACTTTATTCAAAGGAAGATTTTTCCGATGAAGACGGTGAAAAAGCCGCTGAACTTGAAGGGGAATTTGCTGAACTTAATGGCTGGGAAGCTGAAGCTGATGCCGCAAAACTTTTGCAGGGTCTTGGAATAGGCACCGAGCTTCAGTATATGAAAATGGAATCGTTAAAAGACAGTGATAAAGTTAAAGTTTTGCTTGCACAGGCATTGTTTGGACAGCCTCAGATTGTGCTTTTGGACGAACCTACCAACCACCTTGATGTAAACTCAATTAACTGGCTGGAAGATTTTCTTTTGGATTTTCCGGGTACTGTTATAGTAGTATCCCATGACCGCCATTTTTTGAACACCGTCTGCACCCATATAGTGGATATTGATTACGGAAAGATTAAAATGTATGTGGGTAACTATGATTTTTGGTATGAATCCAGCCGAATTATGCAGCAAATGCAGAGAGATCTAAATAAGAAAAATGAAGACAAGATAAAGGAACTTCAATCATTTATAGAAAGATTTTCCGCCAATAAATCTAAATCAAAACAGGCTACTTCCAGAAGAAAGCTTATAGAAAAACTTTCTGTAGAAGAAATGCCCGCTTCGTCCCGCCGTTATCCCTTTGTTGGATTTAAAGCAGACAGAGAAATCGGAAAAGATACTCTTACAGTTGATGGAATTTCAAAGACTATTGACGGAGTTAAACTTTTAAATAATATTTCATTTATAATGAACAGAGAAGATAAAATTGCAATTATTTCGGAAAATGAACAGGCAGCTACAGCCATGATGAAAATTTTAGCGGAAGAAATGGAACCAGATGAAGGTAAAATCAAATGGGGTGTCAGCACTTCCCGTTCATATTTCCCAAAAGACAATAACAAATATTTTAATGATTGTGATTTAAACCTAATTCAGTGGCTTGCACAGTTTTCAGATGATGAACATGAAAGCTATTTGAGAGGATTTTTGGGCAGAATGCTTTTTTCCGGTGATGAACCTTTAAAACCTGTTAAGGTTCTTTCAGGTGGTGAAAAGGTCCGTTGTATGCTTTCCAGAATGATGTTGGCAGGTTCTAATGTGTTATTACTGGATCAGCCTACAAACCATTTGGATTTGGAATCCATAACTGCTGTAAACAATGGCCTTACCGATTTTAAGGGAGCTGAAATTTTTACCTCCCATGACCACCAGTTTATTCAAACCATAGCTAACAGAATTATTGAAATAACTCCAGACGGAATTATTGATAAACAATGTACCTATGATGAATATTTGGAAAGCAAAATGGCTAAATAAGTCTATAAAAGATATAGTTAAAAGTAAATTTTTCTGTTAAAATCCTACAAACTTATTTTTTCATTGATTTAAGTTTATTTTTAATAAGAGGGTCAACTCTGTTTGACTCTCTTATTTTTTGCAGACCTTTGTTAAACACATCATCGGATAGATTGCAGTTTTTTAGATATTCCATTGTTTCATCGGGATATTTTGCAAAACATACCGAAACAGCCCAAGCCACTGCCATTTTTACATAGTAGTCATCATGGTTTACGCTGTCAAATATGTCAAAAAGTCGGGGAAGATACTCTGTTTCAACAAAGTATGATAAAAGACACACTAAGGCAAAACGCATATCATAGGTGTTTTTGGATTTCAGATAGGGCTGTAAAAACAAAAATACTTCATCTTTGTGCTTTTTAAAAATTTTAAGTCCCATAACAAAGCTGTCGCATAAGCTCCAGTTGTATATTTTGGGGATATGTTTTTCACATAAAGTTAAAACTTGGTGAAAATCCTTTATTTCACATATTACAAAGCCTTGAAGCATAATTTCCTCAAAGCTGTCATCTTTGGCGATTTTAAGAAATTCCAATGGGTTTTCTTTGGCAATTTCCTTTGAGAGTTTTCGGATAAGAGGGATTCTTACACCTATAAAATTTCCATGGTTTGGAATAAGTGAGGCACTGAACTTTCGGTATTTTTCCTCCGAAAGGCTGTAAAGGGTTGATTTAATTTCACTGTAATTCATAAAATTATATTTCCTCATATTTTATGTTATTTGTAAAATCATAAAGCAGTTTTAAATTTGGCTCAAACATGACTCCGTAATTTGAAGGCTCATTAAAATTCAAAGTGTATTCAATACATTTTGAGATAAAATTCATACTATGGCATACACTTTCGGAAAGAGATTTTCCCAAAAGCAGGCTTGCTGTACAAACAGCGGCAAAAATATCTCCTGTGCCGGGATATGAACCGCCTAACATTGGAGTTTCATATCTTATAAATTTTTTATTTTGCCTGTCATAACTCATAACTGATATATGATTTTTTGATTTTGATGGTATACCTGTCATAACAGCCATTTTTGTTCCGTATAAACATAGCTTTTCCAAAATAATTTTAAGCTCATCATCTGTTTTATTTTCGGAATAATCAGTATTTGAAAGCTGGCAGGCTTCAGTCAAATTCGGAAAAATAATGTCAGCTGTAAAACTCAGAGATTTCATCACATCTATGGTTTGGGGTGATATACCGGAATAAAGCTTGCCATGATCTGCCATAGCAGGGTCAACAGCAATAAAAGCTCCCTGTTTTTTATATTCTTCTATAAATTCTCTGACAAAAACACCCTGTTTTGCATCAGCTAAATATCCGGAAAAAACACAGTCAAAGTTAAGATTTAATTTTTTCCAATGATATAAAGTTTGGGGCAGTTCATCAGTTAAACTCACCACGGCAGGCTTGCCCAATCCCCCTGTGTGAGCAGATAATACTGCTGTGGGTACAGGACAAACCTGATGACCCATAGCTGACATTACAGGGATAATATTTGCAAGGGAAGCTCTGCCGAAACTTACTATATCATTTATTGCAATAATTCGTTTTGGTTTTGTAATATTCATTATCTTTGTACCAAAGTGTAAAGAGCTGCATTACATATAGCAGCTGCCACATTACTGCCACCCTTTCTGCCTCTTGCCACAATATAGGGAATATGGGTTTCCATAATTATTTCCTTTGATTCAACCACATTTACAAAGCCTACCGGAACACCGATAATGATTTCAGGTTTAAGTTTTCCCGAGTCAATAAGCTCTTTAAGAGATAAAAGCGCTGTAGGAGCATTTCCAATGGCAAAAATCAGAGGTTTATTGAGTTTTGCGGCTTTCTCCATGGAAACTGCTGAACGGGTAATCCCCCTTTTTTTAGCCTCTGCTGCAACATCTTCATCAGCTATAAAGCAGTGAACTTCACCTCCAAATTTTTCCAGAGTTGCTTTGTTTATGCCTGACTTTGCCATTTGGGTGTCAGTTACAATATCAGCCCCGTTTTTAATTGCATTTGCTAAAATTTCAGCTGCATTATCACTAAAACAGAGATTGTCCGCATAGTCAAAGTCCGCAGAAGTGTGAATAACCCTTTTTATAATATGCAGATTTTTTTCATCTAACGTCTTTATTTTATCACCTAAAATTTCGGTGATAATTTCCATACTTCGTTTTTCTATGTCCATAGGTTTTACAATTTCAATATTCATATTTTTACTATCTCCTTAAAAATTATTTTATTTAAATATAATAATAACACATAATAGGTTTTTTAGCAGTATAAAATTTAAAAAATATGAAAATATAAAAGTCATAATAAAATTGTAAGGAAAAATATTCTTTTTATTGCAAAACCCCTTTTTTTTTTAAACGATAAGTGTTATACTGAATACAACTAATATAAAAATATACGGAGGAACTTGATATGGAAAAAAACATAGATATTTTGCTGGAATCAGGTAATAATGAATTTAATATTATGGAATTCACTATAAACGGGGATTCTTTTGGAATTAATGTAGCTAAAGTAAAAGAAATTATGATGCCAAGACCGGTTAAGCAAATGCCAAAGGCACATCCTTCTGTGGAAGGTATTTTTAAACCCCGCGAAGATTTGATTACAGTAATTAATCTTCCTCAATATTTAGATGCAAGCCAAACTGAAATACCTGAAAAAAGCCTTTTTATAATAACAAACTTTAATAATATGAATATTGCGTTCCGCGTTCATACTGTTGAAGGGATAAGAAAAATTTCCTGGAAGGATATTCAAAAGCCCGACAAGACTATTTACAGTGGCGCTGACGGTTTGGCTACAGGTATTGCTCAATATGGAGATCAATTAGTTACAATTCTTGACTTTGAGAAGATTGTAGCTGATATTTCCCCCGAAACTTCTATTCAGGTTTCCGATATTGATGATTTTATGGGCAGAAGAAGAAATGAGCGAAAGATAATGGTTGCAGAAGACTCAAAACTTTTGACAGCTCTTATTTTGGAATGTCTTAACAAGGCTGGCTATGTAAATGTGGTTACTCATGATAACGGTCAGGAACTTTGGGACAAACTCTGTAAAATGAGAGATGACGGAACATATGAAGAAATAGGCTGTATCATCACTGATATTGAAATGCCGCAGATGGATGGCCACAGAGTTACCAAGCTTATAAAAACCGACCCTGTTCTCAAAAAACTGCCTGTTATTATCTTTTCATCACTCATAAGTGAAGAAATGAAGATAAAAGGCAAACAACTGGGAGCTGATGATCAAATTTCCAAACCGGAAATAGCTCATTTGGTTGACAGAATTGATAAACTTTTGGTGTAATTTAAAACTAAAAAGTTACATAAGAAAACCGATATTTGATTTTAATTTCAAATATCGGTTTATTTTTTTATATGTGTTCAGCATTTTTTTTGGTTTCGTTTTTTGTTTCCGGAAGACTTTCCAATCCAAAGGTTTTACTTAAATCATGAACAACGCTGTCATCACAAAGTACAATGACTTTATCTCCGCTGAGTATTTGGGTATTACCACGGGGAATCAGCAGTTTTCCGTTTCTTATAATAGAAACAATAATGTATTGATCAGGAAGTTTCATTTGAAAAAGTGTTTTTCCATGGTGGATATAATCTTCAGGCACTACAAATTCACTGATGGAAGCCTGACCGCTGTTAATGGATAAAAGTTGTTTGATAGCTGCTGTATCTACTTCTCTTTCCAAAAGTTTGGCAATATTATCCGTACCCGAAATAGCAATATCCACTCCGAACAACTTCATTACCCCTGTATTTTTGGGGTTATTTACACGAGATATAGTTTTTGGAATATTATAACGCTTTTTTGCAAGCTGACAGGCTACCAAATTATCCTGGTCCTTACCGGTTACAGCTATGAGTGAGTCAGCCTCGGAAGCATGTGCAAGCTCTAAGGCAACTAAAGTCGAACCATCACCGCAGATAACGGGTAAATCCAGTTTATCCGCAAGTTCTTCACAAAGGGCACGGTCTTTTTCTATTAAATATGGTCTGTGGCCATGACTTACCAGAGTTTGAGAAAGGTAATATCCAACTTTGCCACCGCCGACAACTATAACTTTCATTTTAAAATCTCCTTATTTTACGGTTTTTGCCAGAACCAGTCTGTCAGAAGTGTAAACAACAAAATCATCATTTCTGCCGATTAATGTCATTTTTCCGTCATCATGAATAACTCCCATAATTTTTTCATCACTGTCAGTATGAAATGATGTAATGCTGTGTCCGTTTAAATGTTTGGGGACTTTAATGGTTGAAAAAGCTACGGATGTGGAGTTAAAGCTCACATATTTAATTTGATCACGGTCGGTGAGAATGGAAATAGCTGATTCAACAGACAAACTGTTGGGACAGAAAGTGTGTATTCCAAAGTTTGCAAAAACTTCTTCACGGGACGGATCATAAACTCTGGCAAGAATTTTATTTACATGGAATACTTCCTTGGCAAGCTCACAAACCATAACATTTATGTTGTCATCTCTTGTTACAGCGGCAACAGCATCGCAGCCTTCTATACCGGCTTTTTTTAATACATCCTGATCTATGGGAATACCTGTTACGGTTATTCCGTCAAAATCATCAGCCAGCATTTCAAATGCCATTTTGTTGCTGTCAATAACAGACACATCGTGCCCTATTCTGGAAAGAGTGCTGGCAAGTGTGGAACCCACTTTGCCACAGCCTATAATTAAAATATTCATAGAATTATCCTCACAATCACAATTAAAAAAATAAATAAAGATAATATTAAGCTGAGTATTTAATCCATAT
>JAHHUA010000092.1 GCA_020024235.1 Oscillospiraceae bacterium | reverse complement strand
GTTATTATGAGTTTGGGAAATTCACTTTTGACTTTTCTTATGCCTGACTATTCCATAGAGCTTACCAATAATTTTCCTGCCACAATTTTTTTAATTGCCTGTATCTGCCTTATTTACAATGTCAGAAAAAACGGCGGGAATTGGCAGCCTTATATGAAAAATTTTATCCTTTTTCAGTTTCTTTCCCTACCCCTTTTGCTGTTTACAGAAAAATATTTTCCTGTTTGGGGTGAATATGTTGTAAACGGAGTTTATCCCAGCATTTTCACTTGTGAGGGTGGTATTACTTTTGTTTTTCTGGGATTTATTATATACTGTTTCTGTGAAGAACCGAAAAAACTGACCGTTGCTTATTTAATTTTCTGTGGATTTTATCTTGCGTCGGAATGTATATTGATGGTTACATTAAATATAAACCTTTCCCGACTGTTTACCGAAAATGTACAATGGATGATGGTTTTTTCCCTGGGATTTATGCTTATGTATAACAAAAAGAAAGGTTATTCAGGCAAGTTTTCTAAATATTTATTTTATATATTTTATCCCATTCACATTTGGATATTTTATATAATTTCATATACAGTAAATCACATCAATTAATTTAATACAGGAGTTTTGATATGTTTTGTAAATTAAAAAGCATGGGTTTAAACGGTATTGAACCCTATATGGTAACTGTAGAAGTAAATAACCTGAAAGCTGTACCCGCTTTCAATATAGTGGGACTTGCCGACCAGGTAATACGGGAATCCAGGGACAGAATTATTTCTGCCATAAACAGTTGTGAATATGTTTTCCCAAAAGGCAAAGTTACGGTAAATCTGGCTCCTTCAGGCACTCAAAAAGTGGGTACTCTTTATGATTTGCCAATACTATTGGCACTGCTTAATTGTTCCGGCTGTGTAGACAGTGATTTGGAGGACAAAATATTTATAGGTGAAATTTCCTTAGACGGCAAAGTAAAGCCTATAAACGGAATTTTACCAATGTTGCTGGAAGCCGAAAATCTGGGTATAAAATCAGCATTTATACCTGCTGCCAATGAAGCTGAGGGAAGTATAATCAAAAAAATGGATGTATACCCGGTAAATGACATCAAAGAGCTGGTAAATTTTTTAAACGGACAAGGTACTCTTGCCAAGGCAAAAAGCTATGAAACAGTCAAAACTGCTCCAGATGAACTTTTAGACATGAAAGATGTTCGTGGACAAAAAATTGCCAAAAGAGCTTTGGAAATTGCCGCAGCGGGAAGTCATAACCTTTTGCTGATAGGACCTCCCGGTGCAGGCAAAAGTATGCTGGCAAAGCGTCTGCCCTCAATTTTACCCTCATTATCCTATAGTGAAGCTGTGGAAGCTACAAAAGTTCATTCGGTAGCTGGTATGTTGACTGACGGAATGGGCATTATAACAGAAAGACCTTTCCGAGCACCACATCACACTATTTCAGCAGCAGGACTTTCCGGGGGAGGTTCAATTCCACATCCGGGTGAAATATCTTTGGCACATAACGGAGTGCTTTTTTTAGATGAGTTGCCTGAATTTTCCCGTATGGCTATGGAAGTTCTGCGCCAGCCCCTAGAGGACGGTAAAATCACCATTTCCCGTTCAGGCGGAAGATATACTTACCCTTCCAATGTAATGGTTGTAGCAGCCATGAATCCCTGTCCCTGCGGTTATTACGGCCACCCCACAAAGCAATGCACCTGCAGTAAAAAAACTGTTTCCCGATATTTAAACAAAGTCAGCGGTCCGCTTTTGGACAGATTGGATTTACATATTGAAGTTGCTCCTGTAAATTATGAAGAACTTTCAAACACCGATATAAAAGAAGAAACTTCTGCCGAAATAAAAATCCGTGTAGAAAAGGCAAGAAAAATACAGGAAGAAAGATATAAAGATTATTCTTTCCACTCCAATTCCAAAATTCCCCCATCACTGCTGCAGCAATGCTGTCCCCTCACCAATGAGGCAGAAAAGCTGCTGAAAACCGCTTTTGAAAAAATCGGTATGTCTGCCAGAGCTTATGACAGAATCCTAAAAGTTTCCCGTACAATTTCAGATATGTCAGGAAAAGAGGTTATTGAAGCAGAACATATTGCAGAGGCTATTCAGTATAGAAATTTGGACAGAAAATATTGGAATAATTAATATAATTTTGTTTTCAATATTAAAATATTTAATTTTATATACTATGTATAAAATTAATATGAAATTTATTATATTTTTTATATACTATAATGTATTTTATATTAAATTGTAAGAATTTCATAAAACTATTGACTTTTTTATCGAAATACTATATATTATACTTGTTTCTTAGCATAATATTGAGAGGTTTTTGATGAACAGTTTTTTAGTAAAATCGGACAATTCACTTTCAACTGATTTTGAAAAAGTTGTTTCCGAATATATGCCTGTCTTAAAAGTGAGAGCTGCATATTTTTCAACCTGCGGTGCAGATTATGATGAACTTCTTCAGGAAGGCATGATGGGACTTTACAGTGCTTTCATTCATTATGATAAAAGCAAAAACGCTGAGTTTAAAACTTTTGCACTACACTGCATCAATAACCGCATGATTTCATATCTGAGGGCTTCCGGCAAAAATAACAACATAACAGGTGAGTTTGTTTCACTTAGCGGCGATGATTTTGATAACATACTGCCCAAAGAAATGTCCTTTCAACTGGATCCTCAGCAAATTTTGGAGGATAATGAATCCTTTGAAAAAAGCAAGCAGCAATTTTTTTCGGTTTTGTCTGATTATGAAAAGGATATACTAACGTTATATCTTGGCGGACATTCCTGCAAAGATATTGCAAAGGAACTATCCGTCTCTTATAAGTCCGCCGATAACGCAATACAGCGTATAAAGCGCAAATTAAAGAATCCGGACAAATAATTTTTGATGATAAGACAATTCGGTCTTTTCATATAACCAAACCCAAGTAGTTCACCTGAGTAAATTCCGATTTTGGCAAGTAACCCAGGTTTCACTGGGTAAAAACATCAAAGTGAGGTATATCATTATGTACGAAGACAAAACACTCAAATGCAAAGAATGTGGAGCTGAATTTGTATTTACAGCAGGAGAACAAGAATTCTACGCTGAAAAAGGATTTACAAACGAACCCCAAAGATGCAAAAACTGCCGTAATGCACGTAAACAAAACGCACGTGGCGAAAGAGAACTTTTCACAGCTACTTGTGCAGCTTGCGGTAAAGAAGCTAAGGTTCCTTTTAAACCAAACGGTGAAAAGCCTGTTTACTGCAGCGAATGTTTCGCTAAGATGAAGGAAGAAAACTAATTCTTTCAACTGAGAAAAATTAAACCCTTGATTTTTTAAGTCAAGGGTTTTTTCTTTGTTTTGCTTTAAGTTTTATATACTCAAAAATTAAAATAAGGCTCAAAGATTATATCACTTTGAGCCTTATTTTTTATAATTTATTTGTCAGCGGACATTCTGATATATTTTCCATAGTCCACTTTGTTTAGGCTTTCGGAAATTTCAATCATTTTTTCACGGTTTATAAACCCTGCTTTGTATGCGTCTTCTTCAATACAAGCCAAAATTTCACCGCTCCTGTTCTGATATTCCTTAACTGCAAAAGCCGAATTTAAAAGGTTATCCGGGGTGCCTGCGTCAAACCACTGTACATCTTTTTCTATGGTTATAACTTTAAGTTTTTTTCGTTTTAAATATTCCTCATTGACAGAAGTTATTTCCAGTTCTCCTCTGGCAGATGGCTTTACATTTTCTGCAATTTTAACCACATCATTATCATAAAAATACATACCCGGAACTATGTAATTTGACTTAGGATTTTGTGGCTTTTCCTCAATGGAAAGCACATTTCCGTCATTGTCAAATTCCACTACGCCAAAGGGTTTAGGATTGTCCACATAGTATCCGAATACAGTTGCTCCATCCATTTTGGCATCAGGTGTAAATGTGAGTTCGTTACAACTTCCTATAAATATATTATCTGCCAACATAAGGCACACATCATCTTCACCGATAAATTCTTTTCCCACTATAAAAGCATCGGCAATACCTCTTTGAACCATTTGCTGTTTATAAGATATATTCATTCCCAAACGGCTTCCGTCCCCGAATAAGTTTTCAAAGGGTTCCTGCAAATAAGGTGGTACAATTATCAGTATATCTTTTATACCTGCCTTTATAAGTAAGGACATAGGGTGATAAATTAGAGGTTTGTCATATACCGGCAGTAATGGTTTAGGGACTGTTGTGGTCATGGGATAAAGTCTGGTTCCCTTTCCTCCGGCTAAAATAATTCCTTTCAATTTAAATCCCCCCTGTGTTAGTATTCTTCATCGTCATCATATTTATTTCGACGGCGTGGCGGACGTTTTCTGTCATTTTCGTTTTCTTCTTCATCATAGAAATATTCTTCTTCATCATAGTTTTGGTTTTCTTCATCTTCAAGGTTTTCTTCGTCCTCATTCAAATACTCATCACCTGGACAGCTTCCGGGAATATTACTGCGTTTATACCAGCCTGTATCTGTTTCGGTACATGAAGATGTAGCTAATCCGCCTGATTTCAAACAATATGTTGCTTTGACAATGTTATCTCCATAATCAAAGTCTTTTACTTCCAAATCCTTGTGAATAGGTCCCATCATATTTTTCCATATGATTGGAGGTGGATATGAATAATATCTAATAGTTTGAGCCTCATCATAGCCAAGCCAAACACCGGCTACATAATAAGGAGTTACACCTATAAACCATTGGTCCACATCACGGTCTGTAGTACCTGTTTTGCCGGCAACAGGCATTTGGCTGAATTTAGCTGTGGTACCTGTAGCAAGAGGACCTGTGGTAACTCTTTGAAGAAGCTTACACATTACTGCAGAGGTTTCACCGCTTATTACTCTGATAGGTGTGGTATCTTTTTCCAAAATAACATTGCCTTCACTGTCTAAAACTCTTGTGTAACAGTAAGGTTTGGTAAATGTTCCCCCGTTGGCAAAAATTTGATAGCCTGCTGTTATTTCCAGTGGTGTTACACCATTTGTAAGTCCACCCAAAGCCATTGAAGGAAGGTATTTATCACCCACAATTCTTCCGCCCACATATTCATTGTCCACAAGATTTTCAAATTTTAATTTATCTGTAAGAAAATCAAAGCAAACCTCCGGTGTAAGCTGCTGAACCAATTTTACAGGAATTGTGTTGGTAGAGCGTCTTATGGCATAATCAACTGTAACAGGGCCTATATAGCTGCGGTAGTGGTTTACCGGCCATTGTTGTTCATTGGCTGTACCTTCATTTAAAGTTATAGGTCCATCTTCAATTACGGTTGACCATGTGATTAAGTTTCTTTCCATAGCAGGAGTATATGATGCCAAAGGTTTTATGGCAGAACCCGGCTGTCTTTTTGCATCTGTAGCTCTGTTAAAAAGTCTTGCTCCTTCTTTTGGACGGTTGGAACCTACCAAAGCTATAACTTTTCCGTTGGTATCCATAAGTACAAAAGCACCTTCCGGATATTCTTCGTTGGCGATTTTCGGGAAGGTATTTTCCATATCGGTAAAGGCTTTTTCGGCATATTCCTGAATTTCCTTATTCATTGTCATATAAATTCTATAACCACCGTTAAATACCTGTGATGATGCATAACTTCTGGTGAAGTTTTTCTTTTCCACCAAATCGTCAATTACTTCATTTAACACATGGTCCACAAACCAGTTTTGTGTACTTTCGATTCTTTTTTTATTTTCTTCGCTCTTAAATTCAAGTTTTTGCTTTTTAGCCTTGTCATATTCATCCTTAGAGACAAGTCCCTGAGAATACATTTCGTCCATAATTATTTCACGGCGTTTTTTATTATTTTCAGGGAAAACAAAAGGATTCCATTTACTGGGATTTTGGGTAATGCCAATAATTGCTGCCGATTCAGCCATGGTTAAATCCTTGGCTTTTTTTGCAAAATACAGATTGGCTGCTGCTTCTACCCCATTTGTATTGTTACCCAGAGAAATTGTATTTAAATAAGCTTCCATAATCTGTTCTTTGGAATAATCCTGTTCCAGATTAATAGCTCTGAAAATTTCTCTTACTTTTCTGTCCACACGAACATCATCATCATGTGTAACATTTTTAATAAGCTGCTGAGTAATGGTTGATGCACCAAATCTTGATGAAGAAAATGGTATAAAGTGATTTATTGCAGCTAAAACCGTTCTTCTCCAGTCAACACCATTGTGTTTTTTGAAGTTTTTATCTTCAATGGCAATGGCTGCTTTTGCAAGATAAGGCGACATATTGTTGTAATCTACCCAAATTCTGTTCTCACTTCCGGAGAGCCGCTGAAATTCCTCATACTCCCCTGAAGCAGCGTTTTGACTATAGAGTATAGTGGTGTAATTGTATTTTACGTTTTCTAGTTTAATACCTTCTATATCCATTGATTTAAAAATATAAACCGTAAGGACTGAAGTAACTATGGAAGCGATTATAATTCCCATCATAATCAATACCAATATAAATTTTCCGATTGCTTTGAACGGATGAAATTCTCGGGAAACCGGATTTGGACTGTTGCTCATAAAAAATTTATCCCTCCTAAAAATTAGTGCAAAACTTGCTGTTTTTACAGGATAATCAGTAAATCCTTTTTTACTGCAAAAATATCCTTTTAACATTATACCACATTTTAAATTAAAAGTGTTAGCTATTTTTTTATCTTTCTTTTGAATATTTTTTTAAATATGTGGAAAAATAAAAACAGAGTATTTTTATATCATATTTTTAATCAAAAGAGGTTTTTTTATGAAATTTAAACATAGCTTTGTCATAACTTTATTGGCAGTATTTATTTCTGTCGGGTTAGGGTTTTATTTTGGAAAGGGGTTCTCTGATTCCACTATAAAAGCAGAAGAAAAAGTTGAAAATATATCTGTGGACAAAGAGGATTTTTCCGATTATATGTATATGATAAAAGAATATGAAAACAAAATTGCAGTGTTTACAAAAGGAAGTCTGACTCCTGATATTG
>JAHHUA010000091.1 GCA_020024235.1 Oscillospiraceae bacterium | reverse complement strand
ACATTCGGCGATGAAGATATGGGATATTATATGGCCATTGGTGGTGGATGTGGAAAATATATACTGTATCTTTCTTATGAAGATGAAGAGCAAATACTTGAACTGGTAAATTCCAAAGAAACGGAAGAATGTTATGTTGAATTAGTAGTTGGAGGACAAAGAGGGGACTATCCTAAAAATTCATGTATAAATCTGGAAAAGGTTTTAATGGCAGCAAAAACATTTTTTGAAACTCAAACACCGGATAACAGACTATTATGGAATGAATAATTTTTATTATATACATATAGATTATTTCATTTTTCATAGGTACAAGCAAGTAGGCGGTATTACAGTGGTTGTTTAAATTATCACCCTTTAAATTGGAAAGTGTTAATCCGTTTATTAAGGATTGAAATATCACAACATAATTTTGAGGAGGTAGGGAACATGATTGATTTTAGTGATATGTTTGAATCTATATACTTTACTTGGCTTATTTGGGATTTTTGCAGAGCATCCTCTACATGTGATATTGTATTTCTTAATAGAAAATTCCATATTACAATCTGCAATAAAAAACTTGCAAAGCTGCTGATATATCAGCAACCTTTTTCTAAGGAGATCCAACATGAAATGGGAATTATGGGGATTGTTTCTCATTTGACTATAATTCCACCAACTATTTATTTTTGGCTCAGGGATGGGAAATTTCTTTTTATCACAGAATCAGGAATAGAGCCATGGTTTGGTGCTTATGTGTTTCTCCGACTTATGTGGCTTAGTCTAAATATATGTATTGAAAAATTTTTTCAATGGTTAAATCAGCAGCGGCAGGAAGCAGCAAGACGAAAATGTCCTAAAATTACTCACATTATATGGGATGAACATACATCAGATGAAACAGAGAAACAGGCAGAAGAAGTTTTTTTAAATGCCGATAAAATCTTTTGGGACTACGAAAGTCAGAAAATGTACTATAAATGCGGAGATAATCTGCTTACACTAACTGCAAAGGGCGAATTTATCAGCCTTACAGCAGAGGGTTATTCTGATTTTGTACTGATGCTTATGCGGACTGCACTTTGTATTTTCTCTGCAAATCAGAAAGAAAAAAATTAGAGTGGGAGAAATAACATATGTCAAGAAAGCAATTATATTCCAGAACTTCTGCATATATAATCAATGCATTAGTTCCTGTCATCATTTTGATTATTTTCCAGATTTTTCCTATAATTAAATTAATTACTGACGGATTAGATTCAGATTCAATATTGTTTTTTAAACTGATATTCATTGCAGAAATAGTCTTGCTTTTGGTGTATAGAAAATATCTTTTGGATATACTTTTAAAAGATACAGAAGTCTTTCATGGAAAAGTTCTGTCATTTAAAAGACTGCCGGGAACAAGAGCACAGGATTCTCTAGAAACATGTAGGTTTGAATTGACTGTAGAGAACGAAAATTCCAGCAGAAAGTTTATCATATTTCCAGAACCTCTTAAGCAGCTTTATCATACAGATATTTTGATACAAACAATGATGAACTGTGTTGTGCATTTTGAATATCTTAAACGAACTAAATGTGTTGTGTCAATTATTGACATAGAAACTGAGAATACCCCTCTCTTAAACAAGCAATTAACCAAAAAAGAACGGCAATTACATCGAAAAAAAGAAATACTTAAAAGAACTATTAAAAAACAGCAATAGTTTGTTAATCATAGGACAAATATACATAACATAAATATTACTCTGTTGCCTTAAAAAGATAACTCAGCAGCTATAGGATAAACAGTGGTTATGACAAGATTTATTAATAATTTTGTGGTATAGTTTAATTAGTTAAAGCGTTAAATATATCGAAATATATCAGGCAGATAAGGAGAATACAAAAAATGAACTTTAATAAAATGATACCTGAGCTTTCCGTCTTTGATATCGGGCAAACAATCGAATTTTATAAAAAGTTGGGTTTTGAAATAATCTATGAAAGACCCGAAGATCTGTTTGTTTTCATGTCTTTTGAAGGAAGTCAGTTTATGTTTGAGCAAATCCACAATGATGGATGGAATATAGGGGAAATGGGTTATCCGTTGGGGCAGGGGATAAATTTTTCTATTGAAGCAGATGAAATTGACTGCTTATATAAGAAGTTAAAAGAAGAACAAATGGAATTTTACAGGGATTTGAAAATATCTTATTACCGTGTCAACGACAAATGCATAGAGCAAAAAGAATTTTTGATACAAGACCCCAATGGATATTTATTGAGATTTACAAATTGATAAATTTGAATTTTCCTAACATAATAGGTGAAAGCAACAAATATAGAAAAGCAGTAATTTATATGAATGCAATTTTATCAATTATTATTATGTCAGTTATGGCAGTTGTCGGATTTTTTGTGGGAATTTATATTGACAATGCTATAGGTGGTTCTATTTTATTTACTTTGATTTCTGGAATTGCCTGTATCATTCAAGCAATTAATCACAAGCCCATTGACGCAGAAGAATAAAGTGTTCGATTCATTCCGATTTCCGCAACAGAGGGTGAAAGAAGTATGACTATGAAGAAGAATATTTTGTTGGTGCTTACCATTATTTTTATTGTTTTAACATTTTTGGGTGGCGCTTATGTACTGTTAAACCATGGCAATGTAAACGCTGGATATACAGTTGTTCCTATGGTATTTTTGCTTGCATTCGGAGGATGGTATCGCCAAATAAAAAAGAAATAGAGTGGTACATCTATTCGGCTTATCTTAACAGGGTGGGCACACTTCTATAATCCTCTGATATAAGTATTTATGTTTCTCAAATTGGCTAAATAATATAAGTGTTTGATATAATTAACTTTATATTACAAACTAAAATCTAATAAATACAGATTTATAAGAAAGGAATATATGATATGAAAAAATTTACAGTATTGATTATGTCAGTTATATTATGTTTGTTCTTTGCAAGCTGCAACGAAAAAATAAGTATTAAATTTCCTTTTGAGTCCTCTGATGTGGAACAGATAGAGATGTTTCATTATTTTAATCCCGCAGAAGCTGAGAAAAAAATAATTACCAATTCTGAAGATATAGAAAATATATACAATGTTTTTGAGGGTATTTCTCTAACAGACAAGGCAACAGAACCTGTAGCAGGTGGTTCTGCAACCAGCTTTCGGTTTTATCTTTCTGATGGTACTTCTTATGAGGTAATATACTCTGAAATTGCTGTGAAATCCGGAAGAATAAAAACAACAGGCATGGAAAAAGACTATTTTACTTCTGCCAATGTTGGGGCGAGTTGGAAAGACTATAATTATGAAACAATTAATGCATCAGAAGATGAGCTGCCCTCACTTTATTCAAAACAAAATTCAGAAAAACCCGAATATGATGTAATTCCAATGGTTATGGTAAACAACAAGCTTTACTATGATACAGGAAAAGAAAGCAGCATAGATGGTCGTTGTGGTGTAATGGATGGAGAAATAACATCAAGTGTTGATGGTTCCCAAATACCTACAGAGAATAATCAGTCTAATTTTGGAACAGGCTTTGAATACCAATATGGTGCTAATGATACAATAGAGATTTTCATGAATGGAAAATGGATTGTTTTTGAACATAGAGAAGGCACTGGAAGTCAAGTACGATTTGGAAACCGTATGGTAAACGCAGACAAACTTTCTAAAGAAACCATTGAATGGCTGGAGTGGTATAATAGCTTGTCAGAAGAAGATCAAAAGGCTAGAAGTTATATACCACCTGATTTATATGACGAACTTGATTTTGCAGCTACAGAAGATGCTGATGCTCCAATAACAGAGTGATAGCTGAAATAATACAAGAAAAACATACCGCTGATTTACACCGCTGTGTGAGAAATCAGCGGTCTTTTTTGTGTAAAAGTTCAAAATAAAATGTCAGAAAAACAAAGGATAATGGCAATGACAAAAATCTAAAAAGAACAGGGTTAACCATAGTTTTTAAAGTGGCATAAAAGGCAAAAGACAGAAACTTGAAAAAATATGATATAATTTTTTATAACAGCCGCACATTTTATATGGCTAAACCGTTATACATAATAAAAGGAGGTTTTGAGAGTGTCCATAGACTTAGAGGAGCAATATGACAAAATATACCACTACTGCTATTTTAAAATTCATCAAAAAGAAACAGCGGAAGATATTACTCAAGAAACCTTTCTTCGATTTTTTGAAAGCAGTAACTATATAAATACAGGAAAGACAATACAATACCTGTATACCATTGCCCGCAACCTTTGTATAGATGAATACCGCAAGCAGAAAAAAGAAGAGTTAAATTACGAAATGGCTGATATTTATTTTGAGGAAAATATGATAACCCGAATTTCTGTCAGAGTAGCATTGTCCCAGTTAAGTGAAACTGACAGAGAGCTGTTGCTGCTTCGCTATGTAAATGAAGTACCTATTTCCGTTATCAGCAAGTTATATGGAATTTCAAGATTTGCTGTATATCGTAAAATTTCACAAGCAGTCAAAAACTTAAAAGAAAAACTTGGAAAGGAGAATTTTATATGAATAAAGACTTAAAAAGAGCCTTGAAAGAAAGTTTTGAAGTTCCTGAACCTGTTAAAAAGAAAGCTTTTTTACGCAGTATCCCAAAACCGTCTGTCAGCGGCTTTGAATTTGTATGTACACAGGCAAGATATATACAAAAATGGGTTTGGGGGATTTCATTTCTGATTTTTGCCATAGCTTTTATTGGTTTTAGGTGGGTAGAAAAAAATTTACTATGGTGTATTTCTTCCTTTATGCCGTTACTTGCTTTAGCGGTTCTTACAGAGTGTGGCCGTGCTGAATTTTATAAAATGGCTGAATTTGAGTTATCCACCCGTTTTTCTATGAAAAGTGTTGTAATGGCACGTTTGGGAATTATAGGTATTTCTACTTTGATTTTGTTGTGTGTGGTTACTCCTTTTATTGCTATAAACAGCAAAATTACAATTTTTAAAACAGGTGTTTATATCATTTGTCCTTATCTTCTTACTGCATTTCTTGGATTTTGTGCAGTTCGTAATATTCATGAAAAAGAAAGTTTTTATGTTTGTATTGGAATTGCAGTGGCAGTCAGTGGTGCAAATGTTATTCTTTCTCAAACATTTACCATGCTTTATGAGGGAAAAAATTTTATTTGGTGGATTGGAGCATTGGTGGTTTTGTTTATTGGCACAACAAACCAATGTTATAAAATGATAAAACAAAGGGAGGAATTAATATGGAACTTGTAATTGATAAGTTATCAAAACAGTATAAAAATAAAATTGCAGTTGATCGTATTTCAGTAAAACTTCAAAAAGGTGTTTATGGTTTGCTTGGTGCAAATGGGGCAGGAAAGACCACACTTATGCGAATGATATGCGGTATTTTAATGCCTACCGGCGGAACTATTTCCTTTGACTGTATGGATGTAGGTGAAGAAAATTACCGTTCCATTCTTGGATATCTTCCACAGGATTTCGGATATTATCCGGAATTTACAGGACAGGATTTTCTTTTGTATATGGGGGCACTAAAAGGACTTGGAAAACCTCAGGCAAAACGGAAATCAAACGAACTTTTGCAGTTAGTATCTTTGCAGGAGGTTGCAAAAAAGAAAATAAAAACTTATTCAGGTGGTATGAAACAAAGATTAGGAATTGCACAGGCATTATTAAACGACCCTAAACTCCTTGTACTTGATGAGCCTACCGCAGGACTTGACCCAAAAGAAAGAGTGCGTTTCCGTAATCTGATTGAAGATTTGGGAAAAGACAGTATTGTATTGTTATCCACACATATTGTATCCGATATTGAACATATTTCTGATAATATATTGATGATGAAACAGGGACAACTAATTTTTAACGGAAAATGGGATGAATCTCAGGGTAATCTTGAACAGTTTTATTTACAGCAGTTTGAGGAGGAATAAGTCATGAATACATTTATGGATTTATATTACTATGAGTGCAAAAAAATATGGGACAGAAAATTGACAAAGGTTTCTTTTATTATTTGCTTGATTATAGCAATTACTGGCATAATTATGCCTCTGTTTGGCAGTTATGTGGTAGAGGGACAGGTAGTAGGCACAGTTTATGATGAAATTCAAATAGACCAGACTTTTGCTAGAGCACTCAATGGCAAAGAAATCAATCAACAGCTTTTAGAGGAAATGGTATCCGCTTATCGAACAATCCCGAAAAATCCCAACAAACACTACACATTAACTTCGGAATATCAAACAAATGCCCGACCTTACAGCCAAATTTTTAATTTTGTAGTCGGTACAACCGACCTAAATTTGACGGATATTTTTTTAAATTGGGAACCTGATGAACAGGATTTATACAAAAGGAGGATAGACTGGCTGAAAAGCATTTGGGAGCAAAAAAATCTGTCCGAAAAAGAAATCAGTTTTTGGGAAAGGCAGGAGGCTAAAATCAAAAAGCCTTTAGTTTACCAAGAACATGAAAGCTATAGTCAGCTTTTTAATACTTTTCAGTCCATAGGTTTTGCTGCAATTTTATTTGTGTCTATTTCTCTTTCCGGCATTTTTCCAGATGAACACAGCCGAAAAACAGATCAACTGGTATTGAGCAGCTTTAAGGGAAGAAAAAATATATATTGGGCAAAAATTTCCGCCGGAATTAGCTATGCAGCAGGTGCCGTAGCAGGTTTTTTCCTTATTATTTTGTCCATTACATTTATAATGTATGGAAATAAAGGCTTTGACGCAGCTTTTCAGTTAGAATATCAAAGCAGCTCAGATTCTGTTTCCTGTGGACAGGCACTTCTTATTGCATATGGCATTATGTTGGTAACAGTTATTTTAATCAGTGTTACGGTAATGATTTTATCTGAACTTATACACAGTAATGTAGGTGCATTGGCAATTTCATTTCTGTTTTTAATTGTGCCTATGTTTATAAATATTCCAAGCTATTACAAAATTGCAGCACAAATTTTTGAATGGTTTCCATGGACAGTTCTCTATATTCCATACATATTTGGAAAATACACTTTGTCAATAGCAGGAATACATTTTACCCCATGGCAGGCTGTACCGATTATTTATCTGATTATGGGTACAATTATTGCTGTTTTTGGAGAAAAAATATATAAGAAATATC
>JAHHUA010000090.1 GCA_020024235.1 Oscillospiraceae bacterium | reverse complement strand
AAACAGATGTCTTTTAAAACATCTGTTTTAATAAAACTAATGAGCTAAATTTTTGGGGCTGTTACTTATTTTAATTCTGTTATGGAGTTTTTCCGTCAATTCATTTTTGCTTGTCCATTCTGCCAATGGATTTAAACTCTCAATTTGCATAACAAATTCAGTGAATATTTCGTCAGCTTTGTTATCATTAAATTCATCAGGTTTATTATTTTTTATTTCTAAATTTTTCATTATATTCACCTCACAATATTTGATTTTATCATAGTTATAAAAGTAAATCAACATAAATTTGCAATTCTTGGCTAAATTATTATTTTGCTTTAAACTTATGAAAGTTATTATAAATTCAACTGTTAGTTGATTTTAATTAGAAAACCAGTTTAGGTAAATTCAATAAATAGTTGATTGAATATATTTTAAAACTGTGGTAAATTAAAATTGAAAGAATAAATGTTTAACATTTATCTAAATAAAAATTGTAAAGGGAGATTTTGCTATGCTTAATAATGACAGAGAAATCAGAGTAAATGAAAACATATTTGACAGTGAGAAAGTAAAAAGTCTAAATATTTCTTGGATAGCAGGGCAGATAGAAATACAATATCACCCTGAAAATACTATTATAATAAGAGAAGAACTGGATGCTCAACTTGATGAAACCTATAATATGGAAACCCAAATTACAGGAGATGAACTTATTATAAGATACAGAAACAAAATGTATACTGATGAACATTTATCTGTATTTGGAATTAAATATAACAAAATAACAAAAAATTATTCCAAAACATTGACAGTAATTTTACCGGAAAATATTTTCTTGCAAAATGAAACTATAGATACTGTTTCATCAAATCTGACAGCTCAGCAAATAAATGCACAAAACATCACTTTTAACAGTGTCAGCGGAAAATTTGATGTAAATATGCTGAATGGTGAAAATATAAAATGTGATACAGTCAGTGGAAAACTTGATGTAAAAATGCTGAATGGTGAAAATGTAAAATGTGATACAGTCAGCGGAAAGATAGAGATAAAGGGCAAAATCAAAAAAGCCAATTTTAATTCAACATCGGGAAGTATTAACCTGTATTTAGAAGAAAATCCCGAAAAAATTTCACTTAATCAGATAAGCGGAAGCAATCAGATATATCTTCCGGAAAACTGCGGATTTGTTGCCTGTGTTTCAGGAATTTCTAAAAATATAATTACGGATTTCCCGGTAAACAAAACCCATAACCGTATGCTATATGGTGATGGCAGTGCACAAATAAGTATAAGCAGTATCAGTGGTATAAGCCATATTTATAAAGCTCTCTAATTAACATAAAGCCTCAGTTGTCAAAATTGCTGTATTTATAGGTTACAGAAGAAATGATAAAAAGCTTTATTTGCCTTTGTGTTTTTGTTTTTTCTTTTGTTGTTTTAATTTAAATTGCAGCTTGGACTCAGTTTCTTTATATTGACGGCTTTTGGTTTTACACTCCTGTTTATACTGGTCGTGTTGTAGTTTTAAAGCTTGCTGTGATTTGGTGCCGATTCCCTTATCAGACAGTTGTTTTTTAATATCCCGTTTAATTCTTTTAGGATTTTTTTAGTCTGTTTTATCATTGCCCATACAGGTGGACTGAATTTTAAGTTAAAATAATTTTTAAGTATAAACTCATAAACTTCAAAAGCCCTAGGGTAAGAACCAAATATTACTTTAGCTGCTGATAATTCTTCATTTTCATATCGTTCAAAAACGCCAACCCAAAACGGATTTTCAAAAAATACTGTCAAATTGCCTGTTACCATGCCCATGACAATCCCTCCTTAAATAATTGTAATAAACAAAGAAGGGACAACCAGGAGGGGCAGGTTACTTACCCTGTCAAACAGACAGGACGGCCGGGATACCTACCGGCTCTGGTGCATAAGCACATTGTGTTTTTATCTTTGCGGTTTATAATAATGCCTTATGGCACATTATATATCATATTATAACAAGTTTTACAATGTTTCGCAATACTTTAATATATCAGCGTTTTTGATAATTTAAAAATATCCTCCTGATATTTAAGGAAAATTATAAAAACAGCCGACAACGGAAAAATTTAATTTCTGTTGTCGGCTTATTTTGTTATATTATGATTCGCTTTCTCTCAAGCGTTCTACAATAGTTTGTTTTGAAACTCTGTGATATACAAATAAAGGAACTAAACAGCCCAAAATTATAAATATGGGTGCTACTATCAAAACAGGTACAAATGTAGGTTTATATGAGAAAAACCAGAACATTTTTTCAAGTACCGAAGCCATTATAGGCCCGCATACCAATGAGAATATAATGACAAATATCACTGAACCTAAAGCATATAAAATTCCTTCTAAAATCAGCATGATTTTCAGTTGTTTTCCTGTCATGCCAATGGATTGAAGCATTGCAAATTCTCTTTTTCGGGTAAGTATACTTGTGAGAATGGCATTGATAAAATTCAGTATACCAACCAGTCCCACTATAAAGGAAAGTAAACCTCCAATAATAAGGAACATGGAACGGAAACTTTCAAATTCATCTACATAGCTTTGCTTGCTCTCATAACCATAGCGGGGATTTTGTTTTTCAGTGTAATCATGTAAAAATTTTTCCATATCATTTAAGGCATTATCTTCAGTGTCAAAAGCATAAAGCATTACATCGGATTTACCTGTAATTTCTCGGAAAGTTTCAGCATTCATAACAAATTGATCTGCCCCAGAATAGCGATAGCTTATGTTGTGAGGTATAAGTACCAAAGCTTCTACGGTAAAGGTTTCGTCATGGTAAACACTGGGGCGTGCCATATATCCCCGTTCGCCGAAATCCTCAGGATTTTCATGAACTTCTCCTGTTTGTGGGTCATAATACTCCCATTTTTCGGGTACACGAAGAGTTACAGTATCTCCGACTTTTGCCCAGTGGGAATTTGCCTTAGCCTTTCCGTATTCATCAGCCAAATACACTGCTGCTATTGCACGACTGTCAGGTTCATAAAGTTTGGATAAATCTCCTTCTAATACAGTGAGTTTATCAAGAATAAAAGGTTCCATGCCATAGGTATCCACCCCAAACCTGACACGGCCATCCGGGGTGTGATCTGTATTTGAAAGCTGATAATTCACATTTTCTTCTAAATTACCATAGCGGAGCATCATTTGGCGTACCCATTCTTCAGGGGCAAACTGCTGTATAACATCTAATTGACCATAGATTTTGCCACCATCAGCAATACCACCATGTTTATTTATGTCAGCAATGACTTCTTCAGGCAGTACACCCTTGCCGCTTCCCCAATTTGTTACATTGTTATTAAAATAGCCTCCATCTGCTAAAATAAAATCACAAACTGCCTTGTCCTGCAAATATTTATCCATGTCAAACCCGTTTGTAAATATAGTTGTCATTTGTAGCAGTACCACAGCTAAAGTAAGACTCAAAATGGTTATAATTGTTTTGGTTTTACTGCGCCAAAGATTATCCCAAGCCATTTTTGGTACAGAAATATTATTACTGCCCTTCTTTTCTTTCTTTTTATTGCTGCTGCCTTCTGTCCAGCGAACTGCTTCCACAGGAGAAATTTTCGCTGCCATTTGTCCGGGTTTTGCACAGGATAGTAATACTGTAAATATAGAAAATACTCCGGAGCCTAAAAAAATCATAGGAGAAACAGATACAGTATCTGCTACAAGACCATTTAACCTGCTCATAATCATGGGACTGAGCTTTGCTCC
Source organism: Oscillospiraceae bacterium (assembly GCA_020024235.1). GTDB lineage: Bacteria > Bacillota > Clostridia > Oscillospirales > Ruminococcaceae > JAHHUA01. Next base: position 3,519 of record JAHHUA010000090.1, on the reverse strand, counting down.
AATAAACCATCCCAATAGACAGCCTATGGGAATACCTACTGCACAAAGCATAAGAGCCTGACGACGGAGTATAGATTTAATTTGCTTTCCTGTAGTTCCTATAGTTTTCAGCAGTCCGTAATATTTAATATCATTTACTACAGAAATTTGAAATACATTGTAGATAATCAAATACCCAGTAAAAATAATTAAAAATAACAGAACAATAACTGCTATAACAGTCATTGGATCAGCATTTTTAGAAAGCTGACTATTTGTGTAACCCCAGTTTACTCCGAATGATATGAAATTTGGTTTTGTATTGTCTTCACTTTGATAGCCGTGGTTAGTCAAAATGGTATTTAGATTTTTTTCAATATTGCGAGAGGATTTAAACATAACATTCAAAACCCAGCTGCCATACAATTTTTCCTCAGTAGGAATAGATATTTCCAATTCATCTAAAACCGAATTAACTCTGCTTTCAGGAATTACAATATGGTTTGCTACTACAATGGGGTCTTTATTCCACCAACCGCAAAGTGTAAAAGTTTGTTTAGTGGGTTTACCGCAGACATTTATCATAACAGTAAATTCTGCACCGATTTTAGGCTCTACACCAAGAAGATTTAAAATCTCTAAATCTGTAGCTGCTTCATTAGTACCCTCTTTTGGCAGTCTGCCCTCAATGGGGTCTAAATACATCCAGTGGGCATCATTGGGATTTTCATAGCGCACTTCTACATGGTTTTTACGCAGTTCTTCATTTGAAGCAAACCCAAGAATACGCCCAACACCCCATTCCTTAATGAGTGGATCTTCTCTCAGCTTAAGAAATTGTTCCTCAGTCAGATACTTAAATCCGCCATGGGAAAAACCTCCCACTTGACGAAAGTTAGACTGCTGGAATGCCTCATTCATAGACAGACCTATAGTGAAAATGGCAGTAAATAATATAGTTGTCAAAGCGATTGCCATTATAGCAATAATATTTCGGGTTTTAGAAGCTTTAAAACTCTTATTTGCCAAATCCCGAATACAGGGTTTGTTGTTAACACGCAGCATTTTTTTACCCCCTTACTACAATGTGGCCATCTTCAATACGGATAATTCTGTCCGCAAGCTGGGCAATTTCTTCATTGTGAGTTATCATTACAATAGTTTGTGAAAAACGCTGACTTGTTACTTTAAGTAAACTTAATACATCCTGACTGGTTTTGCTGTCCAAATTTCCTGTAGGTTCATCTGCCAGAATAATTGCAGGTTTTGATGCCAATGCACGGGCAATAGCTACACGCTGCTGTTGTCCACCAGATAGGTTGTTTGGGAGATTTTGCAGCTTCTTTTCAAGCCCCAGTACCTGAATAATGTCTTTAATATAAGCCTCATCTACCTGTTTGCCATCAAGACGAATAGGCAAGATAATGTTTTCCATTACATTAAGCACAGGTACCAAATTATAATTTTGAAATACAAATCCGATTTTTCGGCGTCGGAAAATAGTCAGTTCCTCATCATTTAAAACAGAAAGTTCTTTTCCATCCACTGTAACAGTGCCATAGGTAGGACGATCAAGTCCTCCAAGCATATGTAAAAGTGTTGACTTTCCCGAACCTGATGTGCCAACAATGGCTACAAATTCTCCTTTTTCTACGCTTAAATCCACACCATCCAAAGCATGAACGGCTGTTTCATTTTGCCCGTAAATTTTTTTAAGGTTTTGTACCTGTAAAATACTCATATTAGTTTCCTCCGTTAAAAAATCTGTATGCAGTGAGGAAATTTCTTTCTCTCTGCATACAGATAATATCATATAATTCTTTCCACAATCTTTCCGTAGACAATAAAATTCTTACAGTTTTGAAAGAATTGAGTTTATACAGGCAGAAATACAGAAAATACAGAACCCTTTCCCACTTGGGAACTGACTTTGATATAGCCTTTCTCATTTTTTAAAATTTCCCGTGCAAGATATAAACCAATTCCCACACCTTCTTCATAAGGATTCATATTTGAGCGGTAAAACCGTGAGAAAATCTTTGCCTGTTCTTCCTCTGAAATTCCAATGCCTGTATCTGCCACATCTATTCTGATAAACAGTTCATAAGCTATAACAGAAATGGTTATTTTGCCCTTATCGGTGTATTTAATGGCATTATCCACTAAATTACAGAGAGCTTCGGAAGTCCATTTGGTGTCAAAGCAGGCAGTAGCCTCTGTGGGATTTACTATTAGTGTCAGACCTTTTTCCGCAGCTTTAGGAGCAAACTGCTGCTTTACCTGGTTAAGTATAGGATAAATTTTGCTGTGCTTTGTGTGCAGAGTTATAATGCCGTTTTCCAGTCTGGATAGTTTAACCAAAGAATCAATAAGAAACTTGAGTTTTTCTGCCTGTTCATGAATAGTTAATGTGTAATCAATGACTTCGGGAGGGAGCTGTTCCTCCTGTAAAAGTTCGGTATATAAAAGCAAATTTGCAATAGGAGTTTTAGTTTGATGAGAAATATCACCAATCAGCATTTTAATTCTGTCTTTTTCTTTTTCTATATTTTGTGCTGATACCAAAGACGCAGATAGATAATTAGAAAATCGGGTTTCCAATGCAGAGAACATACTTTCATCAAAAGTGGTTTCTTTAAAGTTACCATTTATTGCCGCTGTAATCATAGAATCCAGTGTATTTAAGGTTTTGCGGGTTTTTCTGTAATTTATAAAAATAGCAACAACAGCAATAATAAGGCAAACTGCTCCGAAAATAAAAGCCCAATTATTCATAATTATTCATCCATACATATCCTATGCCATAAACTGTTTTTATATAGTCTTTGGCATTTAGCTTGTCCCGCAGACGCTTAACTGTTACTGATAAAGCATTTTCATCCACATAGTCAGCACCATCTGTCCAAATACGGTCTACAAGAGTGGCTCGTTCCATTGTACAGCCTGTATTTTCCACTAAGAGTTTCAGCAGTTTTTGTTCTGTTTTACTCAGCTCTATATTTAAGTCATTTACAAAAAATTGCTGTGCCGAAAAATTAAAGGAATAGGGTCCTATAATTACAGAAGTAATGTTTTTTTCATTTTCTGATTTACGCAGTTGGGTATTTATTCTTGCACGAAGAACTGCCAGAGAAAAAGGTTTTGTTATGTAATCATCGGCACCTTTTTCCAAACCGTTTACTACATCTTCATCGGTATCATTGGCTGTCAGCAGAATAACAGGGGGCTTATTGGAATTTGTACATAGCTCCTGCAATAGTTCAAGCCCATTTCCGTCAGGCAGGTTAAGGTCCAGCAAAATCAGATTGGGAACTTGACAAAGTAATTGTTCTCTGGCAGATTTAAGATTATTGCAGGAAATTATCTGTCTGTTATCTGTTTTTAAAGCTTTGCAAAGTCCTTGATTTAAACCTTTATCATCTTCTATTATCAAAATTTGTACCATATTTATTCGCCTTACTTTCTGTTTAAAAGTAAAAAACAAATGGTCAGATTTTCTTAGTAAAACGAAAAAGCAACTGACCTTTTGATATATAATAT
>JAHHUA010000009.1 GCA_020024235.1 Oscillospiraceae bacterium | reverse complement strand
AATATAGACTGATTTTACAAATATTTAAAATAGGAGATATTATAGTCAGCAGTTGATAATTAACATATAAAGCTTATAAAAAAACGAAACAGCATTTGAAGTTATTCCTGATAAAACCGCGTTTGAAAGCACACTCGGTGTGCAATTGTGAAACAAATGTAAATAATTCAGAAAACAGTTGAAATTTATATAAAAATTTGTTATACTTAATTAGCACTCAATAGATATGAGTGCTAATATTTTTGTAAAATTTTATTGAGAGGTGTTTAATTTGGCTATACATGAATTTAAAGCAGAATCCAAAAGACTGATGGATTTGATGATCGGTTCAATTTACACTCACAGAGAAATATTTTTGAGAGAACTTATCTCCAACGCCAGTGACGCTATTGATAAGCTATATTTTAAATCCCTCACAGACAGCAATGTGGGTATGAATCTTTCAGACTATGAAATTAAAATTGATTTGGATGAAGAAAACAGAACAATTACCATTACAGATAACGGTATCGGAATGACTAAAGAAGAACTGCAAAATAATTTAGGTACAATAGCTAAAAGCGGGTCATTTCAGTTTAAAAACGAAAATGAAAAAAATGATGATATTAATATAATAGGTCAGTTCGGTGTCGGATTTTATTCTGCATTTATGGTTGCAAAAGAAGTAACTGTTATTTCAAAGGCATATGGCAGTGATAAAGCTTATAAATGGCAGTCCCAAGGCAGTGAAGGCTACACATTGGAACCTGCTCAAAGAGATAATGTAGGTACGACAATTATTATGAATCTTAAAGATAACACCGAAGAAGAAGATTTCGATGAATTTTTGGATACATACCACATTAAAAATTTAATCACCAGATACAGTGACTATATTCGTTATCCAATTAAAATGGAAGTGGAAAAAAGCCGTAAAAAAGAGGACAGCGACGATTATGAAACTTATACTGAAATTGAAACTGTCAATACAATGGTTCCGCTTTGGAGAAAAAATAAAAACGAAATTAAAGATGAAGAATACAATGACTTCTATAAATCAAAATTTATGGATTTTGAAGATCCTATGGAAGTTATTCATACCAAAACAGAGGGTATTACCAGTTATGACGCTTTGATGTTTATACCTGCTAAAACTCCCTTTGACTACTATACAAAGGAATTTCAAAAAGGACTTCAGCTTTATTCAAACGGTGTTATGATTATGGATAAATGTGAGGATTTACTGCCGGATTACTTTGGATTTGTAAAAGGACTTGTGGATTCCGCTGATCTTTCACTTAATATTTCCCGTGAAATGCTCCAACATGACAGACAGCTCTCTGTTATAGCTAAAAGCATTGAAAAGAAAATTAAAACAGAACTTTCAAAAATGCTGAAAAATGACAGAGAAAAATATGAAAAATTCTGGAAAAGCTTTGGCAGACAGCTTAAATTCGGTGCATATGAAAACTTTGGTGCAAATAAAGACAAGCTTCAGGATTTATTGATGTTTGTTTCTTCAAATGAAAATAAACTCACTACATTGGATGAATATATAAGCAGAATGAAGCCTGAACAAAAAGATATTTATTATGCTTGTGCCGAAAGTATACAAAGAGCTGAACATCTGCCTCAGGTTGAAATGATTAAGGACAGGGGTTTTGAAATTCTTTATCTTACCGAAGATGTAGATGAATTCTGTATTAAGATGATTCGTGAATACAATGAAAAAACCTTTAAGTCCGTAGCAGATAAGAATTTAGATCTGGAAACAGAGGAAGAAAAAGAAGAATACAAGAAACTGGAAGAAGAAAACAAAGATATATTGGAAGCGATTAAAACTTCTTTGGGCGACAAAGTTAAATCAGTTAAGCTTACACAAAGACTTAAATCTCATCCTGTATGTATTACCAGTGACAGTGAAATTTCTTTGGAAATGGAAAAAGTTCTTAAAGCAATGCCTTCAAACAACGGTGTAAACATTGATAAGGTTTTGGAAATTAACCCTAAACACACTATTTTTGATACAGTTAAGCGTCTTTATGAAAGTAAGAGTGAAAAGTTTAATGACCTTTGCTATGTGCTTTACAGCAATGCTTTGCTTACTGAGGGCTTAGAACTGGAAAATCCAAGTGAATTTACTTCCCGCCTCACCAGCCTCATTGAAAATATCTGATAAAATTAACAAGGGAAAATTAATATTAAATTTAAACATTAAAAATAAGAAAGCCAGTATTAAATTTGGGTATACCTCAAAATAAAGTATTTCCAAAAAGAGCTTAGAAGTTTTAGACTAACGGCTGAACTATCAAATAAAATGGAGGAAAAACAATGATAAATCTTGCAGAAATTGATTCAGAGAACTGGAGAATACCTCTCCGTGTGGCACAAGATCAAGAAAAATATGTAGCAGATACATTTTCAATATTGGCAAGGGCTTACGCTTATCGCAAAGAGGGAAGTAAAGCACTTCTTGTATATGATGATAAGACACCGGTAGGAATGGTAATGTACTACGAATGTGAAGAGATGGGAGAGTATATATTCTGCGAGTTATTGATTGATGAAAGATACCAACGAAAGGGATATGGTAAAAAGGCAACAGCGCTAGTGCTGGACGCTATGCGCGCAGATGGAAAATTCTCCAAGGTATGCCTTTGCTATATTGAGGGCAACAACGCAGCTAAGCAACTATATGAAGGATTTGGTTTTTCTGAAATAGATCGTGATGGAGATGAAATCATTATGGAAATGGAGCTGTAGCTTCTAAATGTACAGAAAAGTTAGCAGGACTGTCAGTTTTTCAAAATCATTTGGTAGTTTGTAAATGAAAAGGGAGTGTATCAAAAACTTGATACACTCCCTTTTTATGATTTCTAAATAACTTTTTTATTTTGTGTTAGCATTTAGATACTCTCTTTTTTAATACAAATAAGCTTATTAATTGTGCTGACATTTATTTTTGTATAAGCATAATAAAAAGTCTGCCCTTTTTTACAGTGATAACTGCATCTTCATCTGTAAACTCATTGCTCACACCAATGGGAATATTGTTTTCCATGGTATAATCATAAATACAATATTTTGCCTTTTCTATGGTTACACCTTCGGCTTTATTGTCAGGTGTGAAAATAGAAAGGGTTTTGCTTTTATCTGAGGGGATAACCACTGTTTCATTTGAAATAAGCATTATATCCTCTCTGTCGCCGCAAATTCTGCCTTTACAGCCGTTTTGCTCAATATACAGTAATGTTTGAAGATTAGCTAATGTATGGTCAATTCTGCCCCCTAAAGCCCCTGTAATAAGAATATGGGAAAACCCTTTTTTCATAGCCAGTTTTACCGCTGACATGGTATCGGTGTCATCTTTTTCACAGTTTAGAGTTATTCTCTCTATATTTTCAGGAAGTTCATGCTGTACAGAGTCAAAATCCCCCAAAAGTATATGAGGTGTTATACCATATTTTAGGCAGTTATCATATCCGCCATCACAGGCAATAATTAAATCTTCATCACTGACAGAGATTTTTTTAAACACATCTGTGTTCATATCTCCCGCAGAAACTATTATACATTTTTGCTTTTTATTTCCCATTCCTTAATTTCCTTTGCTTTTTCATACATCTGCACATAGCTGTCATGCCTGGATTTTACAATTTCCTCATTTTTCAAGGCTTCTAAAACTTTGCACCCCTTTTCGGTTCTGTGAGAACATCCGGTAAATTTACAATCCGAAATATAGGGGGCAAATTCTCTGAAACAGTATTGCAGATCCTCTTTTAATATGGTTTCAAATCGGTCTGTTTCAACAGCGGAAAATCCGGGGGTGTCAGCTATGTATCCGCCACCCGAAAGTTCAAAAAGTTCAACATGGCGGGTAGTATGGCGGCCACGTCCCAGTTTTTTGCTTATTTCGGCAGTGGCAAGAGTTAAATTTTCATCAACAGCATTTAAAAGGCTGGATTTTCCCACACCTGTGTTGCCGCAAAAAGCACTTATTCCTGTGGAAATAATCTTCTTGACTTCTTCAACACCCTTTCCTGTTTTGGAACAGACTTCAATAACTGTAAAGCCGGATTTTTCATATGTGTTTTTTATGAAGGCGCCGTCCTGTAAATCAGTTTTGGTAATTATAATCACAGGTTCGATATTTTTATATTCAGAAATGGCAATAAGTCTGTCCAAAACAAAAAAATTTGGAGCAGGTTCCGTAGTTGAAACCACCATTAAAATTCTGTCAAGATTTGCCACAGGAGGTCGTATAAGATAATTTTTTCTTTCATCAATTTCTATTACATAACCTTTGTCAATGCCTGTAAGCTCTACCGTAACATTATCACCCACATAAGGTGTCATATCTTTTTTTCTGAAAACTCCTCTTGCTCTGCATTCTAGGAGAGAATGGGGGGTTTTAACATAATAAAACCCGCCCAAAGCTTTTACAATAAGTCCTTTTGTTTCTTCCATAGGATTAATTAAATTCTCCTGATAAATTTTCTATAACACTGTAAGTTTTCTCGTTAAAATTCAGGGAATACTCCATATATTTTTTATTGTCAATTATAATTTGAATATTAACTTCATCAAATCCCGAGAATACAGGTTCCCATACCTTTACTTCCGATGGATTAAGCATTTCCTGTTCGGTAACAACTCCGTTTACCATTGCTTTAATTCTAACGGTTCTGTCTATATCAGGCAGTTTAATAGGCAATCTGAGTTTGGTTGGTTTATCAGTACCTTGACTCAGTACTACATTTACATAGCTGCCTTCGGAAATCTGAGCATTTTCCTCAGGGTCCTGTGCAATTACTGTACCTCTGGGCAAATCGCTTTCCTGATAAGTTTGTCCGCCTATTTTTAGTTTATAGTTTTGCAGCAGTGTTTCGGCATCGGTAATTTTCATACCTTTAATATTTGGAACAGGAGCAATTTTATTTTCCGGACCTAAGCTTATATATACACTGATATTAGTTCCTGCAGGAACTTGAGAACCTGCAGCAGGTTCAATGTAAATAACACTTCCAAGTGGAACTTCTTCATGGAAGGATTCTATTATGGTGTATTCCAAGCCTTCCCGTTTTAATGTTGAATAAGCAGATTCAGAATCAATATTAACAACATCGGGGATTTTAACAATTTTCTGTCCGCCGCTGACTTTAATTTTAATAACAGAACCTACTTTTACGGTTTTACCTTCAGAAGGTTTCTGATCATAAATTGTGCCTTTTTCATAAGATGGATTGTAGTCCGTTGTTTCTACCTGAATAATAAAGTTTTTCATGACATTTTGCATATCTTTAAGGCTTTCATATTGAAATCCCACAAGTTTAGGCACTTTGATGTCATCATTGGTTTTAAAAGGATTGTTTTTATAGAACATTATGCCTATAAAAAGTGCTGCAACCAAGACAAAAGCTGTAGTTACTCCGGCAAGTATCGGAATAATAGGAGTGCGGTCAACTATTACATATTCAACTTTTTCGCTTTTTTCGGAAGGTCTTTTTCTTTTTTTCATAGCTATTCTTCCTTTTTGATTGTGTTCGGATATATTTTCGTTTAATTTGTTTATGACAGGTTCATTGACAGAACTAGAAACTGTTGCTGTGTCATTGTCAGTATATTTATAGTTAAAGGAAACATAGGGATTTTTCTTAAAATCTTCAAAATCTTTAAGCATTTCGGCAGCTGTCTGATAGCGTTTGCCAGGATTTTTCTGCATAGCTCTCATTACAATTTGCTCTAAAGCTTCCGGAATTTCAGGATTTAATTCTCTTGGTTTTATAGGTTCTTCCTGAATTTGCTGTAAAGCTACAGAAATCGGTGTTTCTGAATCAAAGGGAAGTTTTCCCGTCAACATTTCAAAAAGCATAACCCCTACGGAATACAGGTCGGTACGCTGATCAATATCAGCTCCGCTGGCTTGTTCGGGACTTATATAGTGAACAGAGCCTATGGCTTTATCGGTTATGGTTTTTGTTTCACTTCTGGAAAATCTGGCAATGCCGAAATCTGTGATTTTAATTGTACCATCGCTTAAAAGCATAACATTTTGAGGTTTTATATCTCTGTGTACAATACCGTTATCATGTGCATGATTTAAAGCCTTCAGAACTTGCATGGTATAGTAAGTAGCTTCTTTCCAATCAAGAATAACCTGCTGAGCTATATATTCTTTTAGTGTTATACCATTTATAAGTTCCATAACAATGAAATGGGCTTTTTCTGTAAAACTCACATCATAAATTTTTACAATATTTTCATGGCTAAGCATTGCTATTGCTCTGGATTCATTTCTGAATCGGCGGAGAAATTCCTCATTTTCGTAATATTCGCTTTTTAATATTTTAATGGCAACTTCACGGTTTTCCAGGGAATCATATCCTCGGTACACATTTGCCATTCCGCCTACACCTATAAGATCGCGGACCTCGTATCGGTTGTCAAGTTTAGTTCCGATATAATTATCCATTAACGGCACCTCCCGTTAAAATAACTGCTGTAATATTATCTCCGCCTCCATTTTCGTTGGCAAGATCAATAAGAGGCTTTACTGTTCCGATCTTAGCACTGTCGATAGTTTTTTTGATTAGGGATTGTTCATCCATATAGTTATATAATCCGTCTGAACAGATTAAAATAATTTCGTTATTTTGAATATCGGTTTTAAAGCTGTCGGTGTCAATAGCTTCTTCCACTCCCAAAGCTCTGGTAATAATATGTTTTTTGGGGTGTGTCAATGCCTGTTCTTTTGTAATTTGTCCCTTTTCCACCAAAATCTGCACAAAAGTATGGTCTTTTGTAATTTGATTAATTTCATGGGTAATTTTGTTTATTTTATAAAGGCGTGTGTCACCATCGCTTATTCCGAAAATTTTATTGTTTTTAACGATAATTGCCACAACAGTGGTTCCCATTCCTCTGAGATTTTCTTTATCTATGGAATAATTATATATCTCAGAGTTTGCATTTTTTACGCTTTGGGTAAGTAAGTCCATAAGCTGTCCGTCAGCAAGGTCGGAAGATAAATTTTCAAAAAGGGCATGGTCTATATATTCAGCCGCCATTTTGCTGGCAATTTCTCCCCCTTCGGCACCTCCCATACCGTCACATACTATGGAATAGCCTAAATCGGAGGAGATAACTCTGTTGGTATAATAGTCTTGATTTTTTTTTCTGATTTTACCTTTGTCGGTTTCTCCGAAAATATACATTAATTTTCTTCCCCCTTCTTATTTCTTGAAAGACGCAGCTGTCCGCAGGCTGCACTGATGTCAGACCCCAGTTCCCGTCTTATAGTGGCATTAATACCGCGTTTTTCCAATAGTTTGCGGAAATTTTCTATGGAAGATGCGGAGCTTCTTTTATAGGAATTTTCTTTAACAGGGTTCACCGGGATTAAATTTACATGACATATCATATGATTTAAAAGTTTAGCCAATTCATCGGCGTGTTTTTCAGTGTCATTTACACCGTTTATAAGTGCATATTCAAAGGAAATTCGCCTGCCTGTAATTTCAAAATATTTTTTGCAAGCAGTTAAAAGTTCCTCTATGGAATATTTTTTGTTTACGGGCATGATTTTACTTCTGGTTTCATTATCAGAGGCGTGTAGAGAAATGGAAAGGGTAATTCCCAGTTTTCTTTCCATAAGGTCATATATTCTTTCCACAATTCCGCAGGTAGAAAGTGAAACATGGCGTAAACTCAGGTTTTTGCCTTCAGGTGATGACAAAATCTCCAGAAATTTCATAACATTGTCAAAGTTATCAAGAGGTTCACCGATACCCATAAGCACCAAACTTCCCACTTTAACACCGCTGTCCCTTTCCACTGCATAAATTTCCTCCAGCATTTCGGAGGGGTAAAGATTCCTTACAAAGCCTGCAAGGGTTGATGCACAGAAAGTTCATCCCATTTTACAGCCCACCTGAGTTGAAATACAAAGGCTCCAGGCATGATTATACTTCATAAGAACGGTTTCCACGCAGTTGCCGTCATAAAGTTCAAAAAGATATTTTTGGGTTTCATCAAGTTTTGAAGATAATTTTCTGATGATTTTGTGATGGGTTATGTAATATTTTTCACTGAGAGTATTTCTCAGTTTTTCGGAGATGTTGGTCATGTCATCAAAGCTTGTAACTTTCTTTTGATGAAGCCATTGATAAATCTGTAAAGCTTTGAATTTTTGTTCCCCAAGGTTTATAATTTCTTCTCTCAGCTGGCTTAAAGTGAGAGATTTTATATCTGTTTTGTTTTTGAAATCAGCAGTTTCCAATTATTTTACTCTCCTAATTTTACATATAAAAAATCCGTCGGAACCGTTCTTCTGCGGTATAAGACATTCCATATAGTTATCGTCCCAAGGTTCAAAATCTTTATTGTTACAGAAAAATTTTTTTATAATTTCCTGATTTTCTTCTTTTAAAATGGTACAGGTGGAATAAATAAGACAACCACCGGCTTTAACATATTTAGAGGCATTTTCTAAAATTGCATATTGAATTTCAGGAAGTTTTTTTGTTTCATCGGCAGTTTTATATTTTATTTCGGGTTTTCTTCGCATAATTCCAAAGCCTGAACATGGTACATCACATAGTACTCGGTCAAATACACCTAATTGTGGATTGTACTTTGATGCATCAGAGGCTTTGGCATTTACACAGCCAATGCCTAAACGGGCAGCACCGTCAGATATAAGTTTTGTTCTTTTTTCATGGAGATCCATTGCCACAATTTCACCGCTGTCCTGCATAATTTCAGCTATGGTAAAGGTTTTTCCTCCGGGTGCAGAACATACATCGGCTATTCTCTCACCTTTTTGTGGGTCAAGTTTAGCACAGCAAAGCTGACTTGACATATCCTGCACATGAAATAAGCCCATTTTAAACTCATTTGTAGCTGTAAGATTTCCGCTTTCGGTTATAAGACAGTGGGGAACGGAAGTTTTTTTGGCAGTTATTCCGCTTTTATCAAGAGATTCAATAAGGTTTTCATCATTTGTTTTAAGAGTGTTTACTCTGATAAAAACAGGAGGGGCTCCTGTAGAAACTTCCAAAATGTCTTCAGCGGTTTTTTCGCTGTACTGTTCGATAAGAGCTTTGCATAGCCATTCTTCACAGGAATATTTAACGGAAAGCACATGGGCAAAATTTCCCTTTATAGGCGGAATTTTTCCTCCCGATCTTAAAAAGCTGCGGAGAACTCCGTTTACAAATCCCGCAGCGGAAGTAACTCCGGAGGAACGGGTGAGTTTTACTCCCTCATTTACTGCGGCACTTTCGGGAATACTGTCCATGTATAAAATCTGATAAAGGCTCATTCTCAAAATATTTAATACTTTTGGTGTAAGCTTTTCCACAGGTTTTTTTGAAAACCCATTTATACAATGGTCAAGTGTTATTTTTCTCTCCAATGTACCGTAAAAAATAGCAGATGCAAGTTTTTTGTCCCTAAGTTCCAGTTTGTTTTTGGATAAAATATTGTCCAAAGTTATATTTGAGTATCTGGAGGCTTCGGTAACTTCGGTCAAAGCCTCCAAAACGCATTGTCTAGCTGTTTTGTTCATAATATCCGCCTATCTGTCGTTGTTGTTTCTCTTGCCATAAAGAAGAATGAGCCTTAATAACTGAGCTAAAGATGTGATTAAAGCTGCTACATAAGTTAAAGCTGCGGCAGAAAGGACTTTTTTAGCTCCGTTTAATTCTTCCCCATCCAAAAAACGGTTTTCATCCAGTATTGCCAAAGCTCTGTTGCTGGCATTAAGTTCCACCGGAAGGGTAATAAGCTGAAATAATGCCACCATGGAAAATGCAATTATACCAAAAGTTATAAGTCCTGACATATCAATGATAATTCCCAGTAAAATCAGCGGCAATGAAAGAGTTGAACCCAAATTCGCAATGGGAACAATGGCATTTCTTATTTTTATAGGCAAATAGTTTTCCGCATATTGAATTGCATGGCCTGTTTCATGAGCAGCAACTCCGATAGACGCTATGGAAGTGCTGTTATATACATTGTCGGAAAGTCTGATTACATTGTTGGCAGGGTCATAGTGGTCGGTTAAATTACCTCTGATATGCTCTATTCTTATATGTTGTAAGCCATGGCTGTCTAAAATTCGTCTTGCCACATCGGCAGCAGTCATTCTACGGAATGAATTGACGGTTTTGTATTTATTAAATGTGGAAGATACTTTCCACTGGGCAAATAATCCCAAAAGCATGGCTGGTATAATGAGAACGATATAATAATAGTCATAATAAAACATATTAATCACCTCATGAATTAATTTTAATGAATTAGATATGGCTGTACCATTTCCGAATTGGGCTTTATGGATGCACCATATGTAAAACCGGATTTATAAGCGGTTTTGTTAAATAAGGTTTACTCTCCAAAGATAGTGCCTTTTTCCGGGTGTCTGCCCATAATAAAATCCTTAGCTGACATTCTTTTTGAGCCTTCAAGCTGAACCTCGGTAAATTCCAATGCGCCATTTCCGCAGGCAACTATCATTTTTTTGTCGTCCAAAAGTTCTCCCGGATTTTTGCCGGAGCCTTTTGAAATAACAGCTCTGTGAATTTTCAGCAGCTTTCCGTTATAATGTGTAAATGCCACAGGCCATGGAGAAAGACCACAAATTAAGTGATGAAGTTCTTCGGCAGATTTAGTAAAGTCAAGTTCTGCCATTTTTTTATCCAGCATAGGTGCATAACAGGATAAGCTGTCATCTTGTTTAACAGGGTGAAGGCTGCCGCTTTGGATTTTTTCAATAGTTTGGGCTATAACATCTGCACATATGGGGGCAAGTCTGTCATGCAGTTCCCCATAGGTTTCGTTTTCGCCGATTGGTGTGGTGATAGTGTGGAGCATATCGCCTGTATCCAGTCCTTCAGCCATTTGCATGGCGGTTACACCACTTTCTTTTTCACCGTTTATAACTGCCCACTGAATAGGCCCTGCACCTCTGTACTTAGGTAAAATTGAAGCATGACCGTTAATACAGCCATATTTGGGAAAATCCAAAATGTCTTTTGGTAAAAGTCTGCCATAAGCCACTACTACAATTAAATCAGGATTATAGTCTTTTATTAAATTTAATACAGTGCCGTCACGCATTTTTGTAGGCTGATGAACAGGTAAATTATATTTTAAAGCCAATTCCTTTACAGGCGGAGGAGCAAGTTTATAGCCTCTGCCTTTTGGTTTGTCAGGCTGGGTGAATACAGCTGCTACATCATGGCTGTCATCTATGATTCTTTGCAGTGTGGGCACTGCAAAATCGGGAGTTCCCATAAAAATTATTTTCATATTAAAAAGGTCCTTTTCTCTGATTATTTTAGTTCAGCTGGATCCAGCATATATTCACATATATCTTTAAAAATAACACCGTTTAAATGGTCTGTTTCATGACAGATGGCTCTTGCAAATAAATCTTCGGCAACTAAGGAAAATTCTTCGCCTTTTCTGTTTTGAGCTTTTACCTTAACTTTTTTGGGACGCTTAACAATAGCATATTCGCCGGGGGAAGAAAGACAGCCCTCGGTGTCTTCTATTATTGCAGAAGATGTGAGGGTAATTTCAGGGTTAATAAATTCCACAATGCCGTTTCCCACATCAATTACACAAATTCTTTTCAAAAGTCCTACTTGGGGAGCAGCAAGTCCTACACCGTTTGCTTTGTACATTGTTTCTGCCATATCATCAAGAAGAGCCCAAAGTTTTTCATCAAATTTTTCCACTGTTCTGCATTTTTTGTGAAGTATGTCCTCGGTGTCTTTTACTATTGTTCTTATTGCCATTTTAAAATCTCCTTATTTTTTAAATTAATTTGTGAATTTTAGCCATCATAATTTGTATCTATGTACATATTTACATGGCTGTATTTTTTTTCTTTTAAAAATTCTTCCTGTACAGTTTCCATAAGATTGTAAAAATCTTTTTGATGACTGTGTTTAATTAGCATATTGTAATGATATTTTCCTGCGATTTTATATACATCGGCTTCTACAGGTGCAAGAGTTTTTATAGGGAGTTTTGGGTAATTTTTTTCTGCCATACGGCTCACCAGTTGTCCGCAGAATTTTGCACCCTGTGAGGTAAGAGTTTCATTGTCCCCCGAAAAAATAAGACAGGTCAGCTTGCAAAAAGGAGGATAGAGATTTATTTTTCTAAAAAGGATTTCCTCTTTGTAAAAATCTTCATAATCCTGTTTTGAGGCAAGCTGTATAATTTGATTATCGGGAATGGAGGTTTGAATATAGGCTCTGCCCGGAAGACTGCCCCGTCCTCCTCTGCCAACCACTTGAGTAATTAGAGAAAAAGCCCTTTCACAGCCTCTGAAACTTTGAGAAAACAATGCCTGATCGGCAGTAAGCACACCTACCAAAGTAACCTTTGGGAAATTAAGTCCTTTTGCCACCATTTGTGTTCCTATCATAATATCATATTTACCATCGGCAAAATCGGAAAATTTTTTTTCATAGGATTCCAAATTCATGGTTGTGTCCATATCCATGCGGAGAATGCGGGCATCGGGGAAATTTTCTCTTAAATATTCTTCTGCACGCTGAGTTCCTACACCTGTATATCGTATCATTTTATTATGGCAGGTGGGACATTCATCTGCGGCTTTATTACTGTATCCGCAGTAATGGCACATAAGTTTGTTGTTACTGCTGTGAAAATGCAGCGGAACGGAGCAGTTTGGGCATTTTAGGGTTTCACCACAGGCGGAGCATTTAATCATAGTGTTGTAGCCCCGTCTGTTTAAAAGCAAAATAGACTGTTCATGTTGTTTAAGATTAATATAAAGTTCATCCATTACCGTTTGGCTTATGGCTGAAACGGAATTTTCAACAATGCTGTCCTTCATATCTACCATATATACATCGGGGAGAATGGCATTTTTATATCTTTCTGTCAGTTTAATGAGAGCATATTTATTATTTTGTGCATTATAATAGCTTTCTATACAGGGGGTTGCTGAGGATAAAAGCAGCAGACAGTTATGATATTTACATCTAAATGTAGCTACATCTCTGGCATGAAAACGGGGTGAAATTTCTGATTTATATGTGTGCTCATGTTCCTCGTCCATAACAATAAGGCCTATATTTTCCAGTGGAGCAAATACCGCAGACCTTGTGCCTACTACTATTTTTGATTTTCCGTCCCGTATTTTTTTCCATTGATCTCTACGCTGACTCATGGTAAGTCCACTGTGAAGTACAGCGGTTTTATTGCCGAAACAGCGAAAAAATTTTTCCATGGTTTGAGGTGTCAGGGAAATTTCCGGAACCATAACAATAACATTTTTTCCCTGATTTATAACATACTCAATAAGCTTCATAAACACACTGGTTTTACCGCTTCCCGTTACACCATATAACAAGGCAGTTTGTGATTTTCCACTGTTATAAAGTATTTTCAGTTTTTCATAGGCGGCATTTTGTTCCTCATTTAAAGTAATTTTATCTTTTTCCGGATATTCGTTGCTGTATGGGCTGCGATAAACTTCCTGTTCAATAAATTCTCCGTAACCGCTTTTAACAAAATTTGTAATAACCTGTTTTGTAACACCTGTGTAATAGCAAATTTCTTTAACAGATGCAGGACTATTTTTTTTAAGCAAATCATTGACAAGTTTTTGTTTTTCAGTCAATGGTTTTTTTATAATATTATTCTGAGTAAGTTTTACCATAAGAGCTTTTTCGTTTTGAATTTTGTTTTTATCGGAGTTTGTTTCTGAGATTATGCCTTTTTCCGCAAGCTTTGTCAAATCTTCGTCATATTCTGTTATTGATAAAGCTTTGCAAAGTTCTTTTTTGGAGGCGGTATTGCCTTTTGCGACCAAATAATCCACAATATCCAGAGTTTTTTGCGAAAAATTTTCATCATAGGGAGGGGATATAAGCAGTTTTAATTTACTGTCAAGTATAAGTCCCACACCTGAGGGAATAAGCACTTTTACGGCATCAAAATAAGTGCAGAAGGTGTATTTTTTCAGAAATTCCATAATTTCCAAAGCTTCTTTATTTAAAATAGGTTTGTTGTCCACTTGTGTGGAGATGGGTTTTAGATTTTCTCTGTCAAGACTTTCGTAAATTCCGGTACACAGTGCAGTTCTTCTTTTGTTGTAGCCTCCAAAGGGCACTGTTACACGACAACCGGGGTTTAGGTCAAAACCACTGTTTTCAGGGATAAAATAACTGTATTTTTTGTCAAAAGTTACGGTGGCTTTATCAATGACAACTTCTGCAATCTTATACAAATCAATCCCTCCTTTAAAGTCCTTATAAGGAAAAATCCGCCATAAACCTTTTATTCGATTAATGGCGGTTTATATTAGACTAGAACTGAGAAAAATCAGCTCTGCACTTTCCTTTTGCAAACTCATCTACAGCCATTTTAACAGGCTTTTCTTCACAGATAATTTTATTTTCATCGATTTCATCGGAAATTTCTCTTGCTCTTTTAGCCACAGCCACAACAAATTTATAGTAGCTGTCCTTTTTGCTGATAATCTGATACATAGCGGGTTTTAACATCATAATAATTTTCCTCCTATCATATAAAGCGAATTTATATAAATAAATTATTTTATACTTTTTTCAATGCTTTCCAAAATATTTAGATTTTGTGAAGAAAGACATCTTGCCCCTTCAATTACATAATTAAGTTTTTGAGATGCCTTTTCAATATCATCATTTACTATTACATAGTCATAATTTCTAGCTGCGAGAAGTTCTTTTTTGGCTGTTTCCATGCGTTTTTCCATAGCTTCGGGAGTTTCTGTCTGTCTGTTGAGAAGTCTTTTTTTCAATTCTTCATAAGATGGAGGCAAAATAAATATTAGTACAGCCTCAGGACATTTATTTTTTATTTGCATAGCACCCTGGATTTCTATTTCCAGCACAACATCAAAGCCTTCATTTAATTTATCATAGACAGCCTTTTTGGGTGTTCCGTAAAAGTTACCGCTGTAACTGGCATATTCCAGCATTTCACCCTCTGCAGCTGCTTTTTCAAACTGTTCTTTTGTAATAAAATAATATTCTCTTCCGTGTTCCTCACCTGGACGGGGGTTTCTGGTAGTGGCAGATACTGACATTTTCATCTGAGGTGCATTTTCTTTATATTTTGCCAAAACAGTTCCTTTTCCCACTCCTGATGGGCCGGAGATTACTAAAAGTAAACCTTTTTTGTTCATTTTATTCATCTTCTATTCTTCCGTATTTTCTTCGTTTAATCTGTTTGCAATGGTTTCGGTGGGGAGAGCTGATAAAATCACATGGTCGGTATCTGTGATGATAACAGATTTGGTTTTTCTGCCATAGGTAGCATCAATGGCACTGCCTTTTTCCTTTGCTTCCTGAGCAATTCTTTTGACAGGTGCAGAATCGGGGTTTACCACAGCCACTATTCTTTTGCTGTTTACCATACTGCCGAAACCTATGTTAATAAGTTTCATATATTTACACCTTTAGGGACTTTAATTTTATGTGTTTTTTTCTAAGTCCCAAAGCTACCAGTGAAAGACCTGCAATGGAGTATAGTTTTCTGCGTCTTTTTGCTTTTTTATGGTCATGCAGAATGGCTTTAACCTTTGCCACAGCATAAATAGGTGCTACAGCACCTGCACATTTCAAAACAAAATCTTTTAAGAAGTTGTTGTTAGCTCCAACTGCAACAGCTTTTTCTTCATTTTCGTCCTTTTTAAGAAAAGCTGTTTTAAGAGATAAAAATTTTACACATAAAAACAAAAGTCCAAAAAAAAGTGTAAGAACTCCAAAAGTTTTTGACAGTAGTTTATACATATATAAATCCCGCCTTTATTCTATATTTTGTACTTGTTCTCTGATTTTTTCGATTTCCGATTTCATATCAACAACAATTTTAGCAATGTTAAGATTTTGAGATTTAGAACCTATGGTGTTGGTTTCACGGTTAAATTCCTGTATGAGAAAATCAAGTTTTCTGCCCACAGGTTCCTCATATGTCAGAAAATCTCTGCACTGTTTGATATGACTTTTTAGTCTTACGGTTTCTTCATCAACTGCTATTTTTTCGGCAAAAACAGCAGCTTCCGTTAAAATTCTATGTTCGTCAATATCTTTGTCATTTAAAATTTCTTTTAGTTTTGAGTAAAGTTTTTCACGGTATTGGTTTACGGTTTCAGGGGAAATAAGTTCTATCTGTGCTACATTTTTTTCTATAATTTCCAGTTTTGAGAGAATGTCCTCTTTCATACGGCTTCCTTCAATTTCACGCATATTGATAAATCTTTCCAAAGATTTTTCGGTTACGGATTTTACATCGAGCCAAAGCTGTTCCTCGTCCAAAACGGTTTTTTTAACGGTAAAAATGTCTGAAAACCTGGAAATAGATGACAAAGAAATATCATCAGTAAGGTTTTCTTTTTCTCCCAGTTTTCTGAGAGAATTAATATATGCCTCTGCCAAGTCATAATTTATATCAACAGAAGTTTCTCCGTCGGAAACAGTAGTAATATTTACACTGACATCTATTTTTCCGCGGGATACATTTTTCTGAATATATGATTTGAGCTGTTCCTCCAAAAATCCGTACATTCTTGGAACTCTTGGGGAAAATTCAAAAAATCTGTGATTTACCGATTTGATTTCAACGGTTATATCTCTGCCATTGATAATTTCCTGACTTCTGCCGTAGCCTGTCATACTTTTAATCATCTGAGCAATTCTCCTGTATATTTATTGTGATTACATTGTACGATTTTAACTAATATTTGTCAAATAATTTTCTGTTTTATACAAAATTATTTTTTCATTGCATTTCTGATTGCAGTCAGTTCTGTTGGTGTAAGCTCTCTCCATGCCCCGGGTTTTAACATACCCAGTTTAATTGGGCCTACGGAAATTCTTTTAAGTCTGGCAACTTCAAGTCCCACAGCTTCACACATTTTTCTGACCTGTCTGTTTCTTCCCTCAGTAATAGTGATTTGAAGAACAACTCTGCCTGTTTCTTTTGTAATAACATGAACCTGAGCAGGTGCAGTCATTTTGCCGTCAACCATAACCCCTGTGGCAAGTTTAACCAATGTATCTTCATCAACATCAGGTCTTACGGTTACACGGTAGGTTTTACTGATGTTATAGCTTGGGTGCATAACAGAGTTTGCAAAGTTGCCATCATTTGTCATAAGGATAAGCCCCTCACTGTCCTTATCCAGTCTGCCAACAGGATAAACCTTTGCAGGAGCGTCCTCACAAAGTTCTGCCACACATTTTCTGCCCATTTCATCTGACATGGTGGTTACATAGCCACGGGGTTTATTAAGCATCAAATAAATTTTTCGGGTTTTATTTGTTATATAAACTCTTTTTCCGTCAATGGCAATTATATCTTTTCCGGGGTTTATAGGGTTGCCTATTTTAGCAGGTCTGCCGTTTACGGTGATTCTGCCTTCTTTGATATATTCTTCGGCTTTTCTTCTGGAAAGTACACCGTTGTCGGAAAGAACCTTTTGAATTCTTACTGCCATTTATTACTCCTTTTCTGCCCCTGACATATGGGCATATATTATATTTACATTATTTTATCTATTCTATTTATTTTATCATATTTTTATTAAAAATAAAATGTTTTTTTGTTTTTTTGGTTAAAATTTCAGTTTTCACCGGAGAAATAAGCTCTGTTTTATATATAACTACATCACCTGAGTAAATCTCAATTTCTCCAAGATATTTTCCCTGCTTAACAGGTGCATAAATAATGGGATTTAATGTAACTTTTACCTTTAAATTTTCTTTTTCATTATCAAACAGAGGGACCAGCGGTAAATCTTTTGGGACAGCTTTTAAGGGTCTGTTGATTCCAGCCACATGAACATTTATATTTTCTGTAAATTCAGAAATATCACAGAGCTTTAATTTGTCAAAATAATATTCATAAAGTTCTTCATGTATTTTAAAATCATTATGGCAGTTTAAAGTTACTATAATAAGTTCTATTCCGTTTTTGCAGGCAGTTGAAACAAGACAGCGACGGGCATTATCGGTATAACCTGTTTTTACACCTGTGCAATAATCGTATTTTTCCAGCAGTTTGTTGTAGTTTACAAGTGTTCTTTCGGTGGGTGGGTTGCCCATCATCAATTTGTGGGTAAAGCTTTTGCATATTTCACGAAAAAGTGGGTTTTTCATTGCCTCACGGGTTAAAATTGCCATATCATAGGCAGTGGAATAATGTTTGTCATCATCAAGTCCCGATGGTGTTACAAAATGGCTGTCATACATTCCTATTTCCTCAGCGGTTTTATTCATAAGCTCGGAGAATTTTTCCTTGCTGCCGCTTATTTTAACAGCGGCGGCATTGGCGGCATCATTTCCCGACGGAAGAATCATACCCCAGCAAAGATCCTCTAAACTCACCATATCGTTATCCCTAAGTCCCATAGAGGAACCCTCTGCCGCAAAATCTTTTTCATACACAGTAAATTTTTCATATAAATCAGGCTGATTTAAAGTTATAAGAGTGGTTAAGATTTTGGTAGTGCTTGCCATAGGAAGTTTTTGATTTATATTTTTCCCGTATAATACCCTGCCGCTTTTCATCTCCATTACAATGGCACTGTAAGCGTCTACATCATGTTTAGATGTGGTTTCATCTATACACTGCATACTTTCAAAACCATAGGATTTAACCGGAAAAAACATAAGGGAAGCTAAAACAAAAGCTAAAATTTTCTTTTTCAAATAATTCACCTGCTTAATATAATATTGGAATATGTGAGAAAACACATAGACATCTTAAAAAAAGACATATATGTGTTATCCTGTAAGTTATTTTTAATATTATGCAGGCTTTAAAAAATCAATTCATTACTGCTTATTTTTCGACATTAATTTCCACTTCGTCCACTGCGGTAATTTTTGCATCTTTGTTTTTGTCATCCTTTTTAATTAAAGAGGAAACTTTGTCCATAACTTCCGGAACAAGATTTACTATTTTATCCGCTGTATTTTTACTGGTTGACATTTGAAGAAGCTGTACTTCACTGCCGTTAATTACTATAAATGCCAAAGGGTTAATTGTAACTCCGCTGCCGTTGCCGCCTCCGAAAGGCTGACCGGGTTTTTGGCTTGGAATATCACTGCCGGCAGTTACAAATCCAAAAGATACTTTTGAAACAGGAATAATTGTAATTTGTCCCACTTGAATAGGATCTCCGATAATTGTGTTTACGTCAACCAAATTGCGAAGATTTTGCATGGAAGAATCCATAAGTTCATTTACAATATGAGCCATATTAATTTACCGCCTTTTCTTTATTATTTTTGTTTGTGTTAAGATATGATTTGATAAATCCCACAGCAAAACCGACTGCTGCCGAAATAACTTTTGCAGGGGAAATATAAATTCGCATTTTTACCTCTATATCCTCATCTTCACTGAGAAAATCGGGATAGATGTATATTTTCTCCGGTTTTATGCTGATAATATTTGTTAGCATACCGTATACAATAAAAAAACCTCCGTTATATTTGCCGTATTTCATAGCTGTATCAAAAGCATCTTCACTTCCGATACGCCAGTTTACATTCAGTTTTCTTATTTTTATGGCACTTAAAAGTACTTTGGTGGTTTTTTTGATATTTGGAAGCTGCTCTTTTAATGTGTCTAAAATCTCGTTAAAATCAGATGATGTGGTTTCTTTTGGGGGGTTGGGTTTATTTTTTTGAGGGGGCTTTTGGGATTTTTTCTTTTTAGGGTTGGGTTTTTTTTCTTTTTTTGGTTTGTCATTTGGAAAAATCGTTTTTTTAAAAAATATATACCCAAAAACCACCTTATTTTTTTTGCTGAGTTCAATATCAAAATATACAGGTATGTAAAAAACGGAAACAATACATATTATGACTGCTGAAATTATAATAAATGCTTTCATTATGTCGCCTCCGTATTTTTAAATAGTTTGATGTTATGTATTTTCGCTTTCAAATTTCAGCTGTTCATTTTCCTGTAAGCTATTAACTTTCGGAAGTTCTTCCAAAGTTTCCATTCCAAAAGATCTTAAAAAATTGTCATTGGTTTTATAGGCAATGGGTCTTCCCGGAATTTCCAGTCTGCCATGTTCTTCAATAAGGTCTTTTTCCACCAGAGAATTTACAATACTGCTGCTGTCAACACCTCGGATTTGTTCAATATATCCCTTGGTTACAGGCTGATTATATGCGATAATTGCCAGCACTTCCATAGCTGCCTGTGAAAGAGGAGTGTTCTTTTTTACAGATACTGCTGTTTTAATGGTTTTGGCATATTCTGTGCAGGTGGCAAGCTGATAGGAGTTATTGAGTTTTAATATTCTCACGGGAAAATCCGTTTCACACAGTTTTTTTTCCAAAGAATTTATAGAATTTAAAACGACGGAAATATCTGCCACAACAGCGGAGGCAATTCTATCATCGGATACCGGTTCACCTGCCGCAAATAATATTGCAAAAATTTGTTTTTCTTTTTCCGAAAACATTTATTTAAGTTCTCCTGTTGTTAAATATTATTTGTTCCTGATTTTCTGTTACGGTAATTCTCTTAGCTTTGATAAGTTCCAGTACCGCCAAAAAAGTGGCTACCATGGAAGAACGTTCTGCCGATTCATAAAAAATACAGTCAAATTCCTGTATGGGTTTTTTGTAAAGGCTTTTTAAGAGATAAATAATTCGTGAAGATACAGAAACAAATTTTTTTGCTACAATGGGAGAAAAAACCGATGCCGATGGAGGAAGGAGTTTTTGTCCCTTTCCAACTGCTGCCAAATAAGCTTTAAGCAGTTCTTTGGGGCTGTGTTTGCCGTGATAGGTTTTGTCAACATCTGTTTTTTCACCGGGTGATGTAAATATTTCCCCAAAATGGTTTTGAGTTTTAAGTTTTTCCGCTGCCTCTTTGCAGGCTTTGTATTCAAGAAGCTGGCCTGTAAGCTCGGCTTTTAGTTCTTCTTTTTCTTCTTCACTGCGTGGCAGCAGCATTACGGTTTTTATATAGACAAGTCTTGCTGCCATTTCCAAAAACTCTCCCGCAGTTTCTAAGTCTTTTTCCGGTATGTTGTCAATATATTCCATATATTGATCCACAAGAGTAATTATTTCCACATCAAATATATCCATTTTATGTTTGGAGATAAGGTGGAGCAGTAAATCCAAAGGACCTTCAAAATCGTTTAATTTGAATGATAAAGTCATTATGCCACCTATATGAAGAAAGTAATCCTGTCAAGAAACATAATTATAAATCCTGCAATATATGAAAGGGGAGTAGTTATGATATTGGTAAGCATAATAAGCAAAAAGAAAATCATGGAAATCTGATTTTGATAAGCTAAAACCTTATAATAAGAATCATATGGAAGAAATACGGAAAGCATATTCCAGCCATCGAGAGGAGGAACAGGCAAAAGGTTAAATACAGCCAAATACACTGATGTTTGTATCATTGTAAGAACAATAGGTAATATAAAACCTAAAACAGAATAAAGTCCGAATCTGAAAAGCAGTTTGTAAATTATCATGACAGCAAGTGCCAAAATGATATTTGCCGCAGGACCGGCTAAAGCCGTGAAAAAAATTCCTTTTTTTCTGTCATAGAAATTGTTGCTGTTAATAGGAACAGGTTTTGCCCAGCCAAATCCGGTAAGTAAAATGAGAATTGTACCAAATGGATCTAAATGTGAAAAAGGGTTTAGATTAAGTCTGTCGTTATAGCGGGCAGTGGTGTCGCCCATTTTTTCTGCTACCAGTGCATGGGCATATTCATGGATAGGCATAATTGCCAACAGGAAAAATGCTCTTCCTAAAAGTGTCTGTAAGTTAAGTCCGAATAAGTTCATTTTGACCTCCGCTGAAAAATATTATCTGAATTTATTATTCATCCATAAATTAGACAAATACATATCTTAAATTATAACTACAATTTGTGAAAAAAACAAGTATATTTTGGATTATATATTAT
>JAHHUA010000089.1 GCA_020024235.1 Oscillospiraceae bacterium | reverse complement strand
CTATTTGAGTATAGTTTAGTTTTATTTTGCCCCAAATTTAGGATTAAAATGATAGGTATAAGGATAAATTTAAAAAATCGGAAAGATTTTAATTTTCTTTCCGATTTAGATTATTGATATTTAGTTATAATTTCTATAATGCTTTTTCCGTATTTGTTTATTTTGTTTTCACCCAGACCTTTTATATAAAAAAGTTTATTTAGTTCGTTAGGTTTATATGTTACAAGTTCCTTTAAAGTGCTGTCATTAAATATAATATATGCAGGCATACCCAGTTTTTGGGCTGTTTTCTTTCTAAATTCCATAAGCTCATTTTCCAATTTTGAATCATACTGGCTGTCGGAATTTCCAAAAATTTTATTTTTGATAGAATTGACAATTTTTGTGCTTTTCCTTTGAAACAAAGCCATTCCTCGAGGAGTTATTTTTATAATTTTATATTGGTCATCGGTAAAATAAATATAATTATTGTCATCAAGCCATTTTATATTTCTGAGAAAATCCCCTTTTGAATATCGGCTCATACAACCGTATTCCGGTAAAGCATCAAAACCCGCTTGGGAAATTCTGGTATTTTTGTCATTGCCTAAAACTATATCAGCTAACATATTTTTGCCGTAATGTTCACCGGTTTCATAAATAACTTTTAATATATTTTTACTGTCATTATTTATACAGTCAAAATTATATTTTCTCTTGCAGTATGAGCAATTTCCACAGTTGTCTGAAGCAGTTTCGCCAAAATAATTAAGAATATATTTCCTCAGACAGTTTGCAGTAGTGCAATAATAAGTCATAAGTTTAAGTTTTTCTTCTTCTGAAATAATGAGGGATTTTTTTTGTTCATCACTGATTCCCTCAGAATCCTCTATACCTTTTTCTATGAGAAATTTATTCATTCTCACATCAGAGCCACTGTAAAGCAAAATACAGTCAGCCGGATTTCCATCTCTGCCTGCTCTGCCCGCCTGCTGATAGTATTCTTCAATATTAAGTGGGAGTGCGTAATGTATGACAAATGAAACATCAGGTTTATCAATTCCCATTCCAAAAGCACTGGTAGCAACCATAATATTTATATTGTCATAAATAAAATCATCTTGATTTTTGTTTCGTTCATCATCATTAAGTCCCCCATGATAAATTCCAGCACATATGTCATTGGCTTTTAAAAACTCATAAACTTCTATTGTTTGTTTTCTGGTGGCACAGTATATGATTCCTGAGTTATATTTTATATTTTTTAAATATGTTAAAATATAAGATTTTTTGTCAACAGGTTTTTCCACTGCAAAATGCAGGTTTTTTCTGTCAAAGCCTGTGCTCACAGTGAAATAATCCTTTAAATGAAGCTGAGAAGCTATATCCTGTTTTACCCTTGAAGTTGCAGTGGCAGTAAAAGCTGCAATAACAGGTCTTTTTGGCAGAAGATCCACAAATTCATGTATTTGAGTATAGCTGGGTCTGAAATCATGTCCCCACTGTGATATACAGTGAGCCTCATCAACAGCCAATATACTGATATTTGCATTTAAAGCAAAGTTTAAAAAGTAATCAGTTAAAAGCCTTTCCGGAGCCACATATATAATTTTGTATATACCGGCTTTGGCATTTTCAATAGCTTTTCTGAACTGATTAAAAGAAAGAGAACTGTTTAAATAAGCTGCTCTGACTCCAATTTGATTAAGGGAAAAAACCTGGTCTTTCATAAGTGAGATAAGTGGTGATATAACCAAAGTAATTCCGTCGGAAGCAATAGCAGGAATTTGGTAACAAATTGATTTTCCCGACCCTGTAGGCATTACTGCCATTACATCTTTGCCTTTTAGTATATTTTTTATGATTTCTTCCTGACCCTGTCTGAATTCATCATAACCATAATATTTTTTTAATATAGAGTATATATATTCTGTCAATTTTTGCTCCTTAAATTGATATTTCCTGAGATGCTCTGTAAAGTTCCATATCCAAATGTTTTTTCATATTAAAAGCTGATTTAAAATCCAAATCCATGATTTTACCGTTTTGACTGACAACAACTCTGTTGAATTTTCCATTAAGAAGAAGTTCCACTCCGTAATGCCCCATAAAACTTGCTATAGAGCGGTCTTTTGCTGTAGGATGTCCGCCTCTCTGCACATGGCCGAGTACAGTAAGTCTTGTTTCGATTCCAACTTTTTTTTGTATTTCTTCAGCAATTACAGAGCTATCACCTACACCCTCTGCAGCTACTATTATAAAGTTTTGTTTTCCACTTCTGAGTGATGTAAGAATTTTATCAGAAACAGAATCTAGATCCAGTGGAAGTTCAGGAACCAAAATTGCGGTAGCTCCACAGGAAACACCGGTTTCCAAAGCAATATAGCCTGCATGTCTTCCCATAACTTCTACAACAGAACATCTGTCATGGGATTGTGAAGTATCACGGATTTTATCCACCATATCTATGGCAGTGTTTACAGCCGTATCAAATCCTATTGTATAATCGGAGGCAGAAATATCATTGTCAATGGTGCATGGTATACCTATACATGGTATTCCGTGTTCAGCAAGAGATGCAGCACCTTTAAAAGAACCATCGCCTCCGAGAACGCATACTGCATCTATTCCGGCTTCTTTACATATTTCGGTGCCTCTCTGAACACCTGACTCTGTCATAAATTCAGGACAGCGTGCGGAATACAGAATAGTTCCTCCAAGCATAATTATATTTTTTACACTTCTTAAATTTATTTCATAAATATCACCATTTATAAGTCCTGAAAACCCTCGCCTTATTCCCACAACTCTTAAATTATTATAAAGAGCGGTTCTGGCTACAGCTCTGATAGCAGCATTCATGCCCGGAGCATCGCCTCCACTGGTTAAAATACCTATTGTTTTGATTTCTTTCAATTAAGGTTCACCTTCTTATATTAATTTAACACTGTCATCATCAAGAATATATTTAGCCTCATTTATAAGGACATCACAAAGCTGTACCCACATTTTTTTTGGAGCTATCATGGTCTTTTTTGTATCATTAAAGTAAACAAATACAGGCAGGTTTTTCTCCTGTTCATCATTAAAATACTCAAGAAGACTGGTAATTTTGCTCATTTGTACAGAATCTTTTGAAGGCAGTTTTAAGTATAGTTTTTTGGGGCCAGCAGAAGGTTCTTTTGCTGTAGGTGCAGTAAATTCTTTTTTTTCAGTGACGTAGTTTTCCGCAAGTTTCACATTATTACAAATAATTTTAAGGTCATCGTCTTTTTTATCGGTTTTTCCGTTTATAACTAAAACCTTTTGACTTCTCAGCAGTGTTCCATAAACTGAATAAACTTGTGGAAAAAATATAATTTCACCTTTTCCTGTCATATCTTCAGCCTGAACAAATGCCATTAATTCATTATTTTTTGTGTTTTTTGTTTTTATATCTGTAACCATAACGATTAGGCTTATGGTGTTTCCGGTATTTAATGAAGTGTTATGGTTTAATTTTTCAAATGTGTAAGCTCTAATTTTATGTGATAATTCTGTGTAATTTTCCAAAGGGTGTCCTGAAACATAAAGCCCTGTACTTTCTTTTTCCATAGATAAAAGCTGAATTTCACTGTATTCATCATATTTTTTTATTTCATATGAAAAAGAGTTTTCATATTGTTCTCCAAAAAAACTCATCTGCCCTGTGTCTTTGGTTTTATTAAACCTGTTTATGTCATTGGAAACTGTTTCAAAAGATTCCAGCATTTCATGACGGTTATATCCTAAATTATCAATAGCTCCAGATTTAATCAGACTTTCAATAGCTCGCTTGTTTAAATCACGCTGATTGTTTCTTTCCATAAGGTCTATAAAATTTTTGTAGACACCGTTTTTGGTTCTTTCTTCTATAATGGAATTAATCACATTTCTTCCTAGATTTTTAATTGCTAATAACCCAAATCTGATTGAATTGCCCTGTGTTGTGAAATTTAAAAAGCTTTCATTAATATCCGGTGGCAAAACTTTTATATTAATTCGATTGCACTCTGATATATACTCAATGATTTTATCAGTGTTGTCAATTACACTTGTCAAAAGAGCAGCCATGTATTGGGCAGGATAATGGCATTTTAAAAATGCGGTTTCATAAGCCAGCAAAGCATATGGGGCAGCATGATTTTTGTTAAAAGCATAGGAGGCAAATGAGCTCATATCATCAAAAAGCTCATTTGCAAGTTCAGGAGATATTCCGTTAGCCTGACAGCCTAAACAGGGTGAGCCGTTTTTTCCCTCAGGGTCTCCGTAAATAAAGCTGTTGCGTTCCCCTTCCATTATGTCAGCTTTCTTTTTAGCCATAGCTCGCCTTACAAGGTCAGCTCTGCCGTAAGAATAGCCTGCCAATGTGCGAAATATCTGCATTACCTGTTCCTGATAAACAATACATCCGCAAGTTACTTCCAAAATAGGCTTTAGCAATGGGTGTTTATAATGAATATCCTGTGGATTTTGTCTGTTTTTTACATAAGTAGGTATGGAGTCCATAGGTCCCGGGCGATATAGGGAAATTACAGCTATTAAATCTTCCAGACATTTAGGCTTAATTTGAAGCAAAACCTGCCTCATACCACCTGACTCAAACTGAAAAACTCCAAAAGTTTTTCCGCTGCTGAACATTTTATAGACTTCTTCATCCTGTAAATCAATTTTTTCTATATCAAAATTTGAAAGGGTTTTGCGTATTTCATTTTCTGTATCTCTGATAACGGTGAGGTTTCTCAGTCCTAAAAAGTCCATTTTCAGAAGTCCCAGTTCTTCCAAAGTTCCCATGGTATATTGAGTAACTATGGAGCCGTCGTTTGACTGCAAAGGCACATAGGTGTCAACAGGATTTGCTGTGATAACAACTCCTGCTGCATGTGTGGAGCTGTGTCGCGGCATTCCCTCTATTTTCATTGCAGTGTCAACAAGTTCTTTAACCTGTGTGTCATGTTCATATTCATAGTGGAGGCTTTCTGATAAATCCAAAGCTTTTTTTATTGTCATATTAGGCTCAGAGGGTATTTGTTTAGCTATATTGTCTACAAATCCGTAGCTTAGTCCCATAACTCTGCCTACATCTCTGATAGAACCCCTTGCTGCCATAGTTCCGAAAGTTATAATCTGTGCCACATGGTCACTGCCATATTTTTCTATTACATAATCAATGACTTCCTGCCGTCTTTCATAGCAAAAATCTATATCAAAGTCAGGCATACTTATTCTTTCGGGATTTAGAAAACGTTCAAACATCAGGCTGTATTGCATAGGGTCAATTCCTGTTATTCCCATACAATATGCAGCTAAACTTCCTGCCCCGGAGCCTCTGCCTGGGCCTACCGGTATACCTTTTGATTTAGCATAGTTAATAAAATCAAAAACAATAAGAAAATAAGTTACATAACCCATTTTCTTAATTATGTTCATTTCGTAATTAAGCCGTTCTCTTATTTCATCTGTGATGTTGTTGCCATATCTTTTTTTAACTCCGTTATAGCACAATTCATCAAAGTATTCTATTGGGTCCTTTCCCTCAGGAGCTGTGTAAACAGGAAGTTTTGTAATGCCAAATTCAAAGTCAAAATCGCACATATCGGCAATTTTTTCGGTGTTTTCAATAGCTTTAGGGTATTTACCGAAAAGTTCTTTCATTTCTTCGTAGCTTTTTAAGTAAAATTCATCAGTTTCAAATTCCAAAGCATTTTTTTCACCTAAAACTTTATTGGTTTGAATGCAAATGAGAATTTCCTGTACTTTGCTGTCGGATTTATTTATATAATGTACATCGTTAGTAGCTACAAGTCCTATTCCTGTCTGTTTGGACAGTTCAAAAAGCTGAGGGAGAATTTTTATTTGTTCATCTATTCCATGATTTTGAATTTCTATATAGTAATTGTCTTTACCAAACAGATTTTTGTATTTGTTTGCAGTGTTTACAGCTTCAGTGAAGTTTCCCCGTGAAATAAGTCTTGGGATTTCTCCTGCCAAACAAGCGGACAAAGCAATTAAACCCTCATGATATTGCTGCAACAAGTCAAAATCTACTCGAGGTTTGGAATAAAATCCATCTGTAAATCCCAAAGAAACCAATTTAATTAGGTTTTGATAACCTGTTTTATTTTTGCAAAGCAAAACCAAATGGTATGGCGATGAATCCATACCATAAATTTTATCAAATCTGGTTCTTGGAGATACATAAACTTCACATCCTATGATGGGTTTTATGCCTTTCTTTTTTGCTTTTTTGTAAAAGTCCACTGCGCCATACATTACACCATGATCTGTAATAGCAATGGCTTTTTGTCCCATTTCCACAGCTTTGTCTAAAAGTTCGGAAATTTTACAGGCTCCATCAAGCAAACTATATTCTGTATGTACATGCAGGTGTACAAAATTACTCATAACTTACCTCTTTTGTTAATTGTGCTGCATGGAAAGAAGTTTTTCCATTCTGTAATTTACCGCTGAACGGGAAAGTTTCATTGAGTGATTTTCACCCAGTTCCCGTAATGACATTTCAGGGTTATTAAGTCTAAGTTCTGCCAGTTCCCGCAAATCTGCAGGCAAATTTTCAAGTCCTATGGTATCACGGAGATTTTCAATAGCTGAAAGCTGTTTAGCTGAAGCTTTGACAGTTTTATCTATATTGGCGGTTTCACAGTTGGTTTGTCTGTTTACATTGTTTCTTATATCTTTGTATATTTTTACATCCATAAATTCAAAGGCACTTTGTACAGCTCCGATGATGTTGAGAATATCTTCTATCTGTTCACTGTCTTTGATGTAAACGATGTGCTGATTTCGTCTTTGCATAATGCCATGCTTTATTTTAAACATTAAAAGCAAATCCGAAAGAGATAGTGCACTATTTTCATTGTTCACAATAAATTCCATTTGATATGCCTTAGCAGGATCTGTTATAATTCCGCAAGCAAGATATACTCCGCTTAAAAAAGCATGCATTTCTGTATCTGTTTTAAGAAAATCATAGTTAATGCGGTTTGTTGATGAATCATGACCAAAAAATTCGATTATTTTTTTTCGGTCTTCCCTATTGTCAACTGATACCAAAAATGTACTTTTACCACCACTTTGTTTTATTTCATTGATTGTAACTGTTCCTAAAATACCAATTAAATCGTAAATATCATTGGAATATAGTCTGGAAACTCCTTTATTTTCGGTTATAATAGAAATATTTTCTTCACAGAAAGATCTTCCGAACATTAAAATTCCGTAAGCTTGCTGAATTTTGCATTTATATTTATATTGTTTATTTTGGAAAACTTCATTTTTCACTTTCCAAGTAAAAGTTTCTTTTTCGTTTTTCAAGTTAATCACCAATTTATTTTTTTTT
>JAHHUA010000088.1 GCA_020024235.1 Oscillospiraceae bacterium | reverse complement strand
TTTTAGAGACATAAATTCACGATACTTACTACATTCCGTAGATATTCTGTGTAAACTTGCAAGATGGCCTGAAATTCCGTTAAGCCAACCGGAAAAACCGCCCACAAGTCCGAAACAAAATACAAAATCTGATACAGCAATATTTCCAGTCCAAACATCCCAAATTAAGAATCCGAATATTGCTGTATCTCGAATCATAGCACATAAAGCTTGAAGAACTGTCAGTTTTGTGGTTTCATTAGTATACCATCTCATAATTT
Source organism: Oscillospiraceae bacterium (assembly GCA_020024235.1). GTDB lineage: Bacteria > Bacillota > Clostridia > Oscillospirales > Ruminococcaceae > JAHHUA01. Next base: position 7,129 of record JAHHUA010000088.1, on the reverse strand, counting down.
TTGTGTATGCAGCTATACTTTTGTTCAAGGTATGTTCAAGCCAACTTGCTGCACTATTAAGACGAATATCTTTTTCTGCAACAAAATCAGTGGCCAGTCTAAAAAAATATGAAAAATACATTTCATCATGTACCATTTCATTTTCTGTTTTTATAGCAATTTTGTTTGCAGCATGATATGTAAGTGATTCCAGTAAACATGTAATCAAAATAAACAATATGAGAATAGGACTTACATAAGAAAACAATATAACATAAGTAAAAATACCTAATATACTTTCTATAAGTCCTATAAGACGAACTGCTGCCCATGCTCCATCAGATTGATTACCATCAAAAGCAAACTGGCGACAGCGTTCAAATTTCATTCTGCCTTCATAGCTTTCTAATACTTCATAATCCATTGTTAGAAGCTTTTCAAAAGCCTCAACTGCGTAATGAATACTGATATTTTGCTGAAATGCAGAGGTATTTTCGGAAATAATATGATAAACACAATTTAAAACTCCCAGCAACAGCGAAACCGCTCCTAATACCCAAATAAAAGTTATAGCTTTAGCTTCATTTACAATAAGCTCAATTAAAGCCTTATTCATAAATGAAATAGTAATTGGAATAAGTATTGCAACAGGAATTTTCATAAAAGCGATAAATGTCCCCTTTTTATCCCATTTAAACCAGTTACAAATGATATATTTCATGTTTTCATAAACACTATTTGTATTGTTTTTCATTTTATAACACCTTTTGATTATTTAGAATTTTTTTAATTAGATAATTTAGATTAAAAAAATTATTCAAATTGTAATTGCTGTAATCATTGATATAATTTTTATCAATTTATTATACATATTTCGTCTTTAGAAAAACATATCGTTAAAAGATATTTTTTTCTAACACAAAACGATATGTTGAAAATTAAAAATATATATTCAATACACTTGGAAATTAGAAGAAATGAGCACCCTTTAAGTTGTTTTGGCAAAAAGAATTGACAGCATTTACAGAAAAAATTTCACACTCTTGATTTTGTTTTTGTGTAGAACTATATATCTATAATTCTTGTTTTGTCATAAAATTTCTTGTCATTTTCATCTATTTTACGAAGAACACAACAAGGGTTTCCCACTGCCACCACATTAGCGGGTATATCTTTTGTAACAACGCTCATAGCACCGATTACGGAATTTTCACCGATAGTAACTCCAGGCATAATAAAAGAACCTGCCCCTATCCACACATTTTTTTCAATATGAACAGGTAGGTTATATTGTGCCTGTTTTCTCCTTAAATCGGGATTTATAGGGTGAGTAGCTGTACATACCGTAACATTTGGCCCAAACATAACATTATCTCCCACATAAATATGTGTGTCATCAACCAATGTCAAATTAAAATTTGCATAAACAGTGTTTCCAAAATGTACATTTCTCCCTCCCCAGTTAGCATGAAAGGGTGGTTCGATATAACAGTTTTCCCCTATTTCCGCAAACATTTCTTTCAGCATTTTTTTGCGTTTATCTTCTTCAGTAGGTCTTGTTTGATTAAAATCATAGAGCCTGTCAAGTGCCTCTGTTTGTTCAGCAGAAATTCTTTCATCACTGCATATATAAAGCTTTCCGCTGTGCATTCTCTCTTTTATTTCATTTAATTCCATTTATTTCTCCTTGCTTTTACTGTTTTTTGGTTTTGGAGATGGCAATTCATCATACATAGCTTTAATTAAACCTGTTAAATATTCTTTGCTGTCTGTTTCTTCCACTAAAACCATCTCTTTAGCACCATCATAGGGAATTTCTAAAACAGGGTTTCCCACATATGCAATGGCTGATTTAACAGGTTTTACCAAAAATCTGTCATCATATAAACCTCCGATAATTTTTCCTTTGTAGTATAAGATATATTCCCCCATCATTGCACGGTGGGATATGCCTTCCAAATCGGAGAGCTGTTCTAATATATATTCCAAATATTCACGACTTGACGCCATAGTATCACTCTTTTCCAAAAAAACGCCCGAGAAAATTCGAGCGTTTTTATTTTAAGTTACCATATTTAAATACAAATACTTGGTGCTAGTCTATTATGCAGTATTTTTCCATGTATTTTTCCATGTTGATAAGAACATCTTTGTATTCCGGCTTTGTTGCAAGGTATTCGTGAATATCCCTTACTGTAATAAGAGAGTGCACCTTTATTCCAAATTCTTCATAAACATCCTGAACTGCTGTGGTTTTGCCGTTTTGTCCCACTTCACATCTGTTTACTGAAATAAACATATCTTTAGTTGCTATATCACCACAGGCTTTCAAAATCGGGACTGTTTCTCTTACTGCTGTTCCAGCTGTAATAACATCCTCAATAATGATAACTCTGTCGCCGTCCTTTGGTTTATATCCTACCAAGCTTCCGCCTTCTCCGTGATCCTTAGCCTCTTTTCTGTTAAAGAAATAGGGTTTATCAATGCCATAAACTCTTGCCAATGCCCCTGCTGTAGTTGTTACAAGAGGAATACCTTTGTATGCAGGTCCGAACATTGCATCAAAATCATCACCGCAAACATCTTTAATTGCAGCTGCATAAAACTCACCCAAAGCAGAAATTTGTGCTCCTGTTTTATAATTTCCGGTGTTTACAAAATATGGTGTATTTCTGCCGCTCTTTGTTACAAAATCTCCGAATCTCAAAACATCGGCACTCATCATAAATTCAATAAATTTTATTTTTTCTTTTGTAAGCATTTATTTCACTTCCCATTTTAAATTTTTTAAATTTTATATTTAGTATTATATATATTTTTTTCAGAAAAATCAATGGTATATTACATATCTCATGAATTTTTATTAAAATTTGTCTTTTTTTATGCAAATTAATTCTTTATGCAGAAATTATAAAATAAATTTAACCGAACTTATGAAAATTCCTTGACATATGAAAGCAGTTGTGATATGTTTATTAAATAAAGGCGATGACAAAGACAGTAATTTTCGGAGAAATTCTCAGAGAGAGGGCGTTTGGTGCAAGTTCCTCAAAAGTAACCGAAAACGAATATCACTTTTGAGCTGCAATGGCGAAAAAACAGTAGCTATTGTCGGTTTTCCCCGTTACAGGAAGCGTGTATGATGGTACACAGAAATAATAGGTGGTTTATAAACGCAGACTTTTCGGAGTTTTCGTCCTGTTATGGGCGAAAGCTCCTTTTGTTTTATCACTGCAAATTATTTTAAATTCAAATTATTGAAAGGAAGGATTTTCAAAATGTATAAAGAAGTAAGCGCCAGCAGAAAAACAGTTGAGCATGAACAGGAAACCGCAAAATTTTGGAATGAAAACAAAATATTTGAAAAAACCGTAGAAGAACGGGAAGGCAGCCCCATGTTTACATTCTATGACGGTCCCCCTACAGCTAACGGTAAACCCCATATCGGTCATGTTCTTACCAGAGCTATTAAAGATATGATTCCCCGCTACAAAATTATGAAAGGCATGGATGTACCAAGAAAAGCCGGCTGGGATACCCACGGACTGCCTGTTGAACTGGAAGTCGAAAAGCTTCTTGGTATTAACGGCAAAGAACAAATCGAAGAATACGGTCTTGAACCTTTTATAAGCAAATGTAAAGAAAGTGTTTGGAAATACAAAGGTATGTGGGAAGACTTCTCCAAAGAAGTTGGTTTTTGGGTAAATATGGATGACCCTTATGTAACCTACAGCAACAACTACATTGAATCCGAATGGTGGGCATTAAAACAAATTTGGGAAAAAGGACTTCTCTATAAGGGATTTAAAATAGTTCCATATTGCCCAAGATGCGGAACACCTCTTTCAAGCCATGAAGTTGCTCAGGGCTACAAAGATGTAAAAGAAAAAAGTGCTATTGTAAGATTTAAAGTTAAGGGTGAAGATTCCTATTTTTTGGCTTGGACTACAACACCATGGACACTGCCATCAAATCTTGCACTTTGTGTAAACCCAAAAGAAGATTATGTAAAAGTTAAATTTGAAGAATACACCTACTATATGGCTGAAGCTCTTGTTGAAAAGGTTTTGGGCGAAGGTGCCGAAATAATTGAAAGATATAAGGGTAAAGACCTTGAATACAAGGAATATGAACCCCTTTGGAATTTTGTTTCTCCTAAGGAAAAATGCTGGTATGTAACCTGTGCCGATTATGTAACCCTAACAGATGGTACAGGTGTAGTTCATATAGCTCCCGCATTCGGTGAAGATGACGCCAATGTGGGCAGAGAATACAAACTCCCCTTTGTACAGCTTGTAAACGGAAACGGTGAACTTACTGCCGAAACAAACTGGGAAGGAGTTTTCTGCAAAGATGCTGACAAACTTATTCTTCAGGATTTAAAAGAAAAAGGACTTTTATTCTCTGCTCCTGTTTTTGAACACAGCTATCCACACTGCTGGAGATGTAATACACCTCTTATTTACTATGCAAGAGAATCCTGGTTTATCAAAATGACTGATGTTAAAGATAAGCTTATTGCCAACAACAACACTGTAAACTGGATTCCCGAAAGTATAGGAAAAGGCCGTTTCGGCGACTGGATTGAAAATGTACAGGACTGGGGTATCAGCCGTAACAGATATTGGGGTACACCTCTTAACATTTGGGAATGTGAATGTGGACACAGACACGCTATCGGCTCTATTGAAGAACTTAAATCCATGAGCGACAACTGCCCCGAAAACATCGAACTTCACAGACCTTTTATTGATGATGTTACAATTAAATGCCCTATCTGCGGCAAACAGATGAAGCGTGTTCCAGAAGTTATTGACTGCTGGTTTGACTCAGGTTCCATGCCTTTTGCTCAGCATCACTACCCATTTGAAAACAAAGATACATTTGCCAAGCAATTCCCTGCTGACTTTATCTCCGAAGGCGTTGACCAAACAAGAGGATGGTTCTATTCGCTTTTGGCTGTTTCTACTCTGCTTTTTGACAAAGCTCCATACAAAAATGTTGTTGTTTTAGGTCATGTTCAGGACGAAAACGGTCAGAAGATGAGTAAATCAAAAGGAAATGCAGTGGATCCTATTGAAGCCTTACACACTTATGGTGCAGATGCTATTCGCTGGTATTTCTACTCTAATTCTGCTCCATGGCTGCCTAACAGATTTTACGGAAAAGCTGTTACCGAGGTTCAAAGAAAATTCCTCTCCACACTTTGGAACACTTACTCATTCTTTGTTCTTTATGCAAACATTGACAAGTTTGATGGGTCAAAGTACAAGCTTTCCGACTGTAAACTGACAATTATGGATAAATGGGTTCTTTCCAAACTCAACACAGTTATTAAAGAAACTGACAACAACCTTTCCAACTACAAAATTCCTGAGGCTTCCAAAGTTATTTCAGATTTTGTTGATGAACTCAGCAACTGGTATGTTCGCCGTTCCAGAGAACGCTTCTGGGGTGAAACCATGACCGATGACAAAATTGCCGCTTATACAACACTGTACACAGCTATTGTGGAAGTATGTAAGCTTGCAGCTCCCATGATTCCCTTTATGACAGAAGAAATCTATCAAAACCTTGTTCGTTCCATTGATAAGAATGCTCCTATCAGTATTCATCTTTGCAAATACCCTGTATGTGATGAATCTATGATTGATATGGAATTGGAAGAAAATATGGAAGAAGTTCTTTCTGCCGTAAATTTAGGCCGTTCTGCAAGAAATGAAGCTAACATTAAAAATCGTCAGCCTCTTGCCAATGTTTACATCACAGGTGCAAAGGAAATTAAGGACATTTACTGTGATATTATCAAAGAAGAGCTCAACATCAAAAATGTTGAATTTATAAAAGATGCAAGCCACTTTGTCAGCTACTCATTTAAGCCTCAGCTTAAAATTTTGGGAGCTAAATACGGCAAAAAAATCAATGAAATAAGAACTGTTTTAGCTGAAATGGACGGCAATGCCAAAAAGAAGGAACTTGATGAAACAGGTTCTATTGTGATTACACTTTCCGACGGAGATATTACACTTACTGAAGAAGAACTTCTCATTTCTGTTTCCAAAGCTGAGGGATATATTTCACAAAGCGATTACTCCATGACTGTAGTATTGGATACAACTCTTACAGAGGAACTTATTGAAGAAGGTTTTGTAAGAGAAGTTATCAGCAAAATTCAGTTTATGAGAAAAGAGGCTGATTTTAATGTAACCGATCATATTATTGTAGGTATTAATGCCTCCGAAAAACTTATGGCTATTGTTGAAAAGAATAAGAAGGAAATTATGTCTGATACTCTCTGCAATGAAATTACAGATGTAACAGACGGCCATCAAGGTGATTGGAATATAAACGGTGAAGATGCTCATATCAGTGTAAAAGTTTGCTAATTTAGGGAGGTAAGCATTTTGCTCCTTAAAATATTTTTTAGTTTTCTAAAAATAGGTCTTTGCAGTGTGGGGGGCGGTATGGCTGCCATGCCCCTGCTGCAAAATGAACTGGTAACTGTAAACGGCTGGCTTACAGGGGAGGAATTTACCGACCTTGTAACCATAGCCGAAATTACTCCCGGACCTATAGCTGTAAATGCAGCTACATTTGTAGGATTTAAAATGGTGGGATTTTTAGGGGCTGTTATTGCTACTATAGGTGTTATAACTGCTCCCTGTGCCATTGTTTTCCTGCTTACTTTTGCTTATTCAAAATACAGTAGTTTAAGTATGGTTCAGGGGATTTTGCAAGGTATTCGCCCCGCTGTAGTAGCTCTTATTACCACAGCAGGAATGAGTATACTTACTATGGCAATTTGGAATGGCAGTTTCTATCTTAAAGGTATGGATATAAAAAATTATATTGCAGCTCTGATTTTTATTGTCTGTTTCTTTATTTTGAGAAAATTTAAACCCAACCCTATTTATGTAATTTTAGGGTCAGGTGTTATTGGTGGAGTTATCTATTCCCTACTGCCGTAACTAATCTTAAAAGCAAAAAATTTTATGGTACAGTTACAATATATAAGATACGGTGCAGTCTGTTTAGACTGTACCGTATTTCTTTTTGAAAAATTTTTAATTGCAAAAAATGTTTGCATTTTACAATTTGTGCTGAAAACCGTTAAAAAATATTGGAGTTTTACTTTAATTGTGATATAATT
>JAHHUA010000087.1 GCA_020024235.1 Oscillospiraceae bacterium | reverse complement strand
TCTACATATTATAATATTCTTCCATTATTTCATGTACCGATTTTTCTTCTCCTTTTAAAATTACCTGTACTTTTCCTTTTTCATAGGAAAAAGAAAAATCAGCATTTTTCATATGATTCATTTTCTCACAGAAAAAGTCCGAAATGTTTTTTGCTTTTTCTTCATCAGCGTTAATACGCAGAACAATTAATGTGCGGTTGACATCATTTTTTTCTGACATAAAATCATAAATTAAGGCATTTCTTTTGGAAATAAGTGAGGGCTTTACATTGGGATTTGTAATAAAATCGGTTATATCCTCATCTGTAAAAAACCATTTTCCATCTTGCTTGTTTCCTTTTAATAAACCTAAAGAAATATAATTTCTCAGTGTTCTGTCAGTAAATCCGGTGATTTCCGAAAGATATAATAAATCGTGCATAATATCCAACTCCTTTGTAATTAATCAGTATATATACTATACTTTAATTATAAAGCTGGAGAGTTAAAAATTCAATTTGAAAATAAACCAGTTTTTCATAACTAAAAGAAATAAAAATACCACATTTCTAAGAATGTGGTATTAATATAATTTTATTTGCACATATCAGCTATAACAGCTGTATAAATCATGCCGCATTTCAAAAGCTGGTCAATATCGGCAACTTCGTCAGCACCATGAATATTTGTTATATTACCGGGGAATGTTGGACCAAAAGCCACACCGTTTTCTATGTGGTGAACATAAGTTCCTCCACCCATAGAGCAGCATTTTCCTTCCATACCTGTAAAATCCTCATAAGCTTTGCTCAAAGTTTTGATAAATGGTAAATTTTCATCTACATAGTGAGGTGGATTCATGGTTGTGCTGTCTAAAACAATGCCGTATTCCTTTAATTTTTTGTCAATAACCAGTGAAGTGTTTTCTTCATTGGAACAAAGAGGACATCTGGAGTCAAATATGCCCATTAATTCACCGTTTTTAATTGTGAGAATATCCAGTGAACAGGTGAGTTTGCCGGAAATTTTATCTTCATTGGCAATACCCATAGCTTTTCCGTAATAATCTCCATGTGGGAAAAGTACAGATAAACCATGAATGTAATTTTTAATTTCACCGTCAGCCAAAGGAGCATGACTAAGCAAAGCAATAAGTGCAGTTATAGCATTGTTTCCGCCTTCAGGAGTAGATGCATGAGAAGGTGTACCTTCACAAATAAATTTAACAAAATTTCCTTCTGTTACAGCTGTAATATCAGTTTTAGTTTTTTGAGAAAACTCTTTTGCAAGTTCCTGTGCCTTATCTATTTGGATACCGTCTACAACAGCTTCTGCGTGTTGAGCTACTATATTGGTTGTATGACCGCCTTCAAAAGAAATAAGAGCAGGAAGGGCTTTATTTTCATATTTTGCTCTGAAAGGAGCATTAAAACTGCCTTTTTCACAGTTGTAAATAGGAAAATCAGCGTCAGGGGATAAACAGTATGCAGGTGGATTTTCTTTCTTAAAGTAGTATTCCAAATCGGAACTGCCACATTCTTCATCTGCACCGAGAATAATTCTGACTTTTTTGTTTATGTCAATACCCAAATCATGGCAAGCCTTCAAAGCCCATAAAGCAATGACAGCAGGACCTTTGTCATCGGTAACACCACGACCGTAAATCTTATTGCTGTCAATTTCCATTTCAAAAGGTTTCTTTGTCCAGCCTGTGCCTTCTGCTACAACATCTAAATGGCAGAGAATACCCAAATGTGCATCACCTTCGCCGTAATTTACAGTCAAAGCATAGTTGTCAAAGTTAGTGGAAGTAAATCCCATACGCTTAATAATTTCTTCTGCTTTAGCAATAGCTTTTGCCGGACCCTCACCGAAAGGCATACCTTCTTTGGCTTCTCCCCGTACACTGTTTATGGAAACCAGTGCTGCAATGTCGGCTAAAATTTCATCTTTATGCTGTAAAAAGTAATTTTCAATTTTCTTTTGCATAGTAAAACCCCTTCTTCTGTTATATATTTTTAGGCACGGAAAATTTTTAAAGCACCTGAGAATATTATAACATATTAATACAGGATTTCACTAATTCAAAGTTAAAACCAAGTTTATTATAAAACTAAGTTTTAAATTTTCACCTGTAAATTAAGCATATTTTCTATAAAAATACCGTAACCTCTTGTGGGGTCATTTACAAAAACATGGGTAACAGCACCTATGAGTTTTCCGTCCTGAATGATGGGACTGCCACTTACAGGTGATTTCGTTTAGGGGTAACAGGTGTTAGATTTATGGGAATTGATTGGAAGTTGCCATGCTTTCGTTATCTACCCTCCGAAACTCTGATATGTTCTCTGATTTCTGCCTCATGCTTCCTGCAATAGGCATAGCTATTGCGCATAAAATCGTGAATATGCTGACTATTATACATTTCATCCAGCGTGTCAAGAATTAGTTTTCCATTTGCTTTCATATCAAAGAAATAGGGGTAAATACATCCTCCTTGCTCTCTGGGGAAATAAGGATTAATGGAACTGAGTCTATCATCTTTCATCACAGATTCAACCACCATTTCACTCAATATCCACTTTAGGGTTGGTCGTTCATATTCCTCATAGCTGTCGTTAAATAAATGATTCCATACATAAAACCATACAAAATGAATGATTTCATGGATTGCATCACCGATTGCTCCCTTCTCGCTGTTGAGATAAAACATATCGAAACAGTGTTCTTGCAAAAAGCGAGGCATAATTGGATTAATAGAAACATTGCATCTAAGATCATTGAATAACATTGAACAATCCACGCCAAAAGCATCTGACAACGCAGCTGTAATCTGTTCCTTGCAGTTTGCCCAGTGTTCAGCATAGAGACTTACCTTATCATTGATCGTATTCTCTAGCTTAACATAAGTTGTCCGCATAGTCTTTTCAATATATGACTTCCGTTCAGAGTATGACAAACTCATAGCATAAGTTTGATCAAGTTGCGGATAAAAATGGTATAACGGTTCTGTCCAAAAATCTGTTTCATCCTCAATTTGAAATTCCATAATTTGCTTAATCATGTAATCCACGCCTGGGTTTACAAAAAATAACTCCATATGTTTCCCCCTTTTTACAAAATTATATATGTTGGTCTTGTTTTAGTGTATTAATAATTATATCATACAAATTAAAAAAGCGACAGAGGTAAAATTCCTCTGCCGCAGTTTTTATGCCGCTGTTTTGTCGCTTTTATCTTCATTTTGTGAGTTAAGCATATTTTCTATAAAAATACCGTAACCTCTTGTGGGGTCATTTACAAAAACATGGGTAACAGCACCTATGAGTTTTCCGTCCTGAATGATGGGACTGCCGCTCATTCCCTGAACTATACCTCCGGATTTTTCCAAAAGCTCTGGGTCAGTAACTTTTACAATCATGTTTTTTGTGGAATTTGAATTGCTTACTTTTTCTATTATTACATCATATTCGTTTGGTTCGCTTCCTGAAACCGTGGTTAAAATTTTTGCCTTACCTGTATGAATTTCATTGTTAAAAGCTATAGGCAAGGCTGAGTTTTGAGTAAATTTCTTTGAAATTTCACCATAAACTCCTGTTTCACAGTTTTGTTTTACATTTCCGCAGTTGTTTTGGCTTAAAAACATTCCTTTAAGTTCTCCGGGGCTTCCCGCAGTGCCTTTTTTTACACCGGTTATGACTACATCGGCAATCTCTCCGCTGTAAAGAGGCATAATCTGTTCAGTATCAATGTCGCATACACCGTGACCTAGTCCTCCAAAAGTATTGTCATCAGGGTTTATATAGGTCAAAGTACCTATGCCCGCAGAGCTGTCACGAACCCAAATTCCGATTTTATAACTGTTGTCATCATGAGAAAGAGCAGGGGAAATATTCAGGGAATTTTTTTCACCGTTTCGGATAAAATCAATATGAACAGGTTTATTTCCGTTATTTGAAATAACTTTTTCTACCTGTTCATTTAATAAAATTTTTTGTCCGTTAATGGCAGTGATAATATCTCCTGTTTTAAGCCCTGCATCCTTAGCGGGATTTACCATTCCGTCTTTTGTGTAGATATTGCTCATACCTACAACTACCACACCATCGGTGAACATTTTAATTCCAAAAGGTTTTCCTGAGGGAATTAAAAGTTTTCTTTCCACAATTTCCACATTTACATCTTTAACTTTGGTATTTGCAAATGTCATTAAATTCATATTTAGGAAATTGCCTGATTTTGAAACTAAATCAGTGGGAAGTTTTGCACCGATATTATCTGTTTTTAACGGAAAAACAGATTTAATACTGATTTCGTTTCCCTGTGGAATATAGATTTTATCAGGAATATTTGCCTGTTCATATATTCCTGCAAAACCTATAATACCCACTGCTGCAGAAAGACAGAAACATAATGCTTTAGTGAGTTTTGATAAGATTTTTTTCAAAAATACATCTCCTATCAAATTTTTTGTCCTTTTTTGGGGACATTATTAATATGTGATTTTATATTAATATTATTGCAGGGAAAAACTCACTGTAAACAATTTTAAATATTTTTTTAAAAAAATATAGGCATAAAAAGAAAAAATTCCTGTTAAAATTATAAAGACTGCTGATGAGAATAAAAAATACCCCTGAATACTTTAAATTATACTCACTTAATATAAGCATATAAAAAGTATTAGGGGTTAATTTTTTAATTATACACTTATAACAAGTGTAAATTGACAATAGCTTTTCCCATTAGTTTCCAAAGTGGTTGTTCAAAGTTTGAACCAAAGCATTGACATCTAATCCGTGGACCATACAGGCCTCTTCAAGCGTTTCGCTTCTGGAAGCAGGTCAAGAAGCACATCCCATACCGTTTTCATAAAAAATATTTACAGTATTAGGGTCAGCATTGAGAACTTCACCGATAAGAGTATCTTTTGTTACGAGAAATTTCATTTTTTCACCTCATTTTCTGTTAAAGTATAATTTTCCCACTGATTATACCAAATAATTTTGTTTTATGCAATACATATTATTTCCAAAATTTTTTAAATTATAAATCAAACGGAACAATTTATTTTAAATTGCTCCGTTTGATTGTTATTCTGCACTTAAATTGTGTTTTTCCACAAGTTCTTTAACTTTTTCTACACCACTGATAAGATTTACTTCATCATCAATCATAAGCATGGGTATTCCTGCAGAGTGTCTTTCACGAACACCTGCATAAGCGTCGGAAGTATCTCTGATTTTAAGGAAGGATTTAAGAGACATAATGGAAGAACAAATATCCACATATGCATATTTTATATTGTTTTCTGAAAGAAACTCTTTCACCGGTTCGCAGCCGGGTCATGTGGATGTGCCGTAAAGTACAACTTTTTTCATAATTTTTTTACCTGCCTTTTCTTTAAAAATTTTTTATCTTGTCAAATTGACAGCCCATTTATAACTCTTGTATCGGATAAGTCCCAGAATCATTCTGATAAGCTGTTCAATCTGAATAATAACAAATACCAGTGCAATATCGGTGATTTTAAACACATGAACACAGAGGAATGCGGCGGGAAGTCCCACTGCCCATAAAATACCGCTGTCCAAAAGAGTTAGAACTTTGCTGTCGCCTCCGGCTCTTAAGGCACCGAATACAATTACAATAAAAAGTCTTAGAGATATTTTAAGTGAAAATACTCTTACAATTTTGACTGCTGTTAAAAATACTTTAGGGTCTTGCAGATTAAAGAGCATTACCATGGGTTTTGCAAAAATTACTATGGCTACAGACATAATAACTGCTAAAACTGCTGCAATACCAATAAAATAGTTGCCTTCTTTTTTTGCCTTTTCAATATCTCCGCCACCTAACGCATTTCCTGTTATTACAGTATTTGCATTGGAAAGCCCCATAATTACAAAGAAGAATATATCACTGATTTTAATAGCTACATAGTACGCATCCATAGAATCGCTTCCTAAGGTTCCAAAAGCTTTGATAAACAAAGTATTACCTAAACCGAACAGCAATTCGTTAAAAATCATAGGTATAATTCTTCTCATAACTTTAGAAACAAATTCAACATCAAAAGCAAATATTTCTCTGAATTTTCCAATAAAAGGCTGTTTGGTTCTTATTGCATAAATAATGTGAACGATAAGAGCTGTGTACTGGGCAATTACTGTAGCCAGTGCAGCACCTTCCACGCCCATTTCCGGGAAACCGAATTTTCCGAATATCAAAAAATAGTTTAAAACTACATTTGTACCCATGCTGACAGATGTTATTATAAGTGATAATTTTGCTTTGTGTATGGTTCTGTAAACATAATTAAAACAAAATGACAGCATGGACGGCAAAAAGGAATATTTCATAATGTTCAAATATTTTCCGCCGTAAAGTATGATTTTCGGGTCATCAAGGTAAAATTTTAAAATATTGCTGCCCCAAAAAGTGGATATGGAAAAGAAAATCATGGCTACAATCATACTTAATACTATAGATAAACCAAAACTTCGCTTTAGATTTTTTTCGTCTTTTGCACCGAAATATTGAGCACAAAAAATGCCTGTTCCGCATACCGTACCAAAGGAAACAACATTTGCAATGCTTTCAATTTGGGTGGCGGTACCTACAGCACTTACCATGCCTATCCATGACACCATAAGAGAATCCACAATTCCCATACATGATGACAGAACTGACTGCAATGCCAAAGGGATAGCTATAGCGGCAACTTGGGAATAAAATCCTTTTGGAGCTATATATTTATTTTTTATGTTTTCCATTTTTAAATTACCTCACTATATGTATTTTAAAATAGGAGGCATTTGGTAAGTTTCTCCGTAAGTATCCACTTCAAAGCTGACAATGATTTCGGGTGTTACAGGCACATTTACCGTTATGCTTATATCACCGCAGTCAAAGGGTTTTAGAGGTGAATTTTGTATTCTTTCCAGTTCTTTAAATCCTTCTGTTACTTTTCCTATTACAGTAAATTTTCCGTTTAATTTTTTTGCAGCTTCATCGGACAAAGTAAAGAAATATTGACTGCCGGAAGCATAAGTTTCACCATCACCTGCCATGGCAACACTGTATTTTTCCATTTTGGCACCTGTGTAAAAGCCGTTTTGAGAAAATTCTCCGTCAATTACATATCTGTAATCTTCAGTTTCGCCCTCTTCCATAAATACGGGCTGGATTACAAAATCAGGTACTACACGCTGAATTGTTCTGTTGTTTAAAACACCTTTTTGAGCAAGACAAATTAAGCTTGCAACTGCTTTGGGAGCTTTTTCGGGAAACATTTCAAATTTGATTTTTCCACCATTTTTAAGAGTTACTACTGCTGAGGGATTATTCATTTTATCACCTTTTCTTTAGCATAATATATTCTTTTAAAAATTTACATTTACATTTTACTTTCATTATATCATAT
>JAHHUA010000086.1 GCA_020024235.1 Oscillospiraceae bacterium | reverse complement strand
ATATTGTGTCTAATCTATAAATTATAATAATTTTACAAATAATATACTTGATTTTTGTCAAACTATAATATATAATAATAAAATTGTAAAAACATAAAAACAAGGGGTATGTAAACCCCTTGTTTTTATATCAATATGTTAATATATGATTAATTATACAAAAATGAAAGAGGAAATATGAATATTACAAATTTTTCGGAATTAGATTTGACACCATCAATAAAAAAAGCTATTGATGAAATGGGTTTCAGTGCACCTACTGAGATACAAGGAAAAGTTATCCCCCTTATAAGCGGAGGAATGGATGTAATAGGACGTTCACAAACCGGTACAGGAAAAACAGTGGCTTTTGCAGTTCCTGCAATAGAAAGTATCTTGACATCTTATAATGTGAAACTTACAGCACAGATTTTGGTTCTCTGCCCTACCAGAGAACTGTGCCAACAGGTTTGTGATGAAATGAGAAAGCTTACCAAATACACTCAAGGCATTAAAATTGCTGAAGTATACGGTGGGGACTCTATGGTAAAACAGATTACTCAACTTAAAACAGCAAATATTGTTGTAGGTACACCGGGTCGTGTTATGGACCATATGAGAAGAAAAACTCTCAGACTTTCCAATATCCATATGGTTATATTGGATGAAGCTGATGAAATGCTAAGTATGGGATTTGTTGAAGATATTGAAACAATTTTATCAGAAGCTCCCGAAAACAGACAAACCATTTTGTTTTCCGCAACCATGCCAAAACCGATTTTGGAACTTACAAAGAAAATTCAAAATGACCCTGTAATGGTAGAGGTTGAAAATGCACAGGACCCTTTGGATAATATTACACAGGTTTATACAGAAGTGCCTATGGGAAGAAAAATTGATGCCCTTGCACTGCTGCTTAAATATCATTCCCCGAAAAAGTCCATTATTTTCTGTAATACAAAGAAAATGGTTGATGAAATTACAGAAAAGCTCTCTGAATATAATTTCAGCATACAGGGACTTCACGGCGATATGAAACAAAGCCAAAGAACACAGGTTATGGAAGGCTTTAAATCCGGCAGAGTCAATGTTCTTACTGCTACCGATGTAGCTGCCAGAGGAATTGATGTTAAAAATGTGGAATATGTGATAAACTATGACATACCACAGACCAATGAATATTATATACACAGAATAGGAAGAACCGGTCGAGCAGGCAAAAAAGGAATAGCTGTAACAATTTGCAGCGGAAAAAGACAGGTAATGCTTTTTAAACAGGTTTTAAGGGAAACCAAGTCAGAAGCTGAAGAAATTGCAATTCCAAGTGTAGCTGAGATAAAAGAAAAATATCAAACAGAAGAAATAAATAAAATAAACAGCATTTTAGCACAAGAACCTGAGGAACAATACACTAAAATTGTTGATTCCATTCTTTCAAAGGATATTTCTCTTTATAAACTGGCATCTAATCTTATTAAACTTCAAATGAGCAACAAATCTATGGATTTAAGCAAATTTGAGGAAATAGGAAATATTAAAGCCAGACCTCAAAACGGTGAGGCACAAAAAGGATATGCAAAGGTAATTTTCAATATAGGACGCTCATGCCGCATAGCTCCTAATCATATAGTGGGAGCTGTAACTGAAAAAATGAATATTCGTGGCAGAGAAATCGGAAAAATAGAAATTTATGATGACTATTCCACTGTAGAAGTTCCTGAAGTTATGGCAGGTGAAGTTGCCGAAACAATGACAGGAAGCAAAATAGCGGGCAAATTTGTAAATGCACAAATTATGATGAAAAATGTTGGCAAAAAGAGTGAGCACAATAAGCTTTCCGATAAAAATGATAAGAAATTCCATGGCAGAAAGTCATCGGATAAAAAATTTACAGGTAAAAACAGTGAGGAAAAGGTTCACAAAGACAGAAAACAAAAAATCAGGAAAGAAGATGATTTTAAGGGGAAAAAAGGCATAAAATTCACTGGCAAAAAACATGGTAAAAAATAAATTTTAAAATAAAAAATATCCCCTTAAATAAAATTTTAAGGGGATATTTTATTATTTTGTGGTTATTTTAAGAACATAGTCTGTACTGTCAGGCAAAACAGGATTAGGTCCTAAGTTTGCAAAACACATATCTGGATAATCACTGTGTACCCAACTTGTGGAAAGAGGTACTTCCCTGCCTGTGGCAAGTTCCCTTATTGATTTAATTTCATCTTTTTTAAATCCCGGCAAAGGAAGAGGTCCTATGGTATTTTCAAAAACATGGACATATTTTATATTGCCTTCCATATCTGCGGTAATTCTGCCATAATCAGGCTTAGGAAGACCGGAAGTACCACATTTGTATATGCTGGCACTGTTTTTGTCCATCCACTGACCGATTTCATCTAAAATTTTCATGGACTGAGGAGGAATATTGCCATTAGCGTCAGGCCCTACATTTAAAAGCATATTCCCGCCTTTGGAAACACATTCAACCAATTTTTTAATAAGCATTTCTCCTGATTTAAAATTGTTGTCGGTACCATGATATCCCCAGTTGTTATTCATTGTAACACAGGATTCCCACATGAGGGGTTCGCCGTTTATGTCGGTAACACCTTCCGGAGGAACAATTTGTTCGGGGCTTACAAAATCTCCGTGATAAGGAGTGGGATTGCACATAGCCAAAGAACCTTTTCCCTCTCCGCTTACTTCCAAGCGGTTATCAATAATCACATCAGGCTGGTGTTTTCTGACCATTTCAATAAGTTCTGTGGCTTTCCACTTTTCTCCTCTCATATCATCATAGGAAAAATCAAACCAAAGAATATCGATTTTTCCATAGTTAGTGCAAAGTTCCTCAACTTGATTGTGCATATATTTTAAATATGAGTTAAAATCCCTGTTTTCATTTGTGTAGTTTTTGTTGTTTCTCATAGGATGAAATTTATCTCCATAGTGGGGATAATCATTGTGAAACCAGTCAAGCAGTGAAAAATAAAGTCCTACTTTAAGTCCTTCTTTTCTGACAGCATCAGTAAATTCTTTTACAATATCCTTTTTTAGCTGAGTATTGGTAGATTTAAATTCAGTGTATTTGCTGTCAAATAAGCAGAAACCATCATGATGTTTTGCAGTTAGAATAACATATTTCATACCGGCAGCTTTAGCAGCTTTTGCCCATTGGGCAGGGTCAAAATTTTGAGGATTAAATTCGTAGAAATAATTCATATATTCCTCTTTGGTTATTTCTTCATTGCTGCGAACCCATTCTCCTCTGGCGGGGATTGCATAAAGTCCCCAATGAATAAACATACCAAATCGGGCATCTTTGTACCATTGTATGCGTTTTTCATATGTTTCCTTATTAAATTTATACATATTTTTCCTCCTGATAATAATATAAATGATATACGAAAGGATGTTTTTTAATGAGTATTATAGAAAATGCAGGATATATTGTTAATGATTGGCTTAAATTAAAACCTGAGGACAGATTTTTGATTGTTACCAATTCAAAACATATTGATGATATATGTGTTATAAAGGATATTGCCGAAAAAGCAGGTGTGTTTTCGGTTATATTGGTTATACCGGAAAATAAGACACAGATAGGAACTTTTTTCAACAGTATTCAGTCTACATTAGACCTTTTTACTGCAATTATGGGAGCAGCGGAATATTCTTTACTCACCAATAAGGCTGTATCTGAAAGTGTAAAAAAAGGTGCAAGATTTTTGTCTTTTCCCATGTCAACCAACAGCGGAAAATCAATTTTATCATATGATTTTTTGTCTATGGATTATAGAGATTCTCTTGAGAAAGCAAATAAAATTCTTCCCGTTTTAAGTAAAACAAACAGAATAAGAATTACAACTGAGGCAGGTACTGACCTTACATTTGACAAAACAAACCGAAAAGCTGATTGCTTTGCGGGAGTTGTGGATAAACCATATCAAATATCATCTTCCAGCTTTGAAGTGTATATTCCGATAATAGAAACAGCAACCGAAGGAAGAGCTGTATTAGATGGTTCTATGGGCTATTTGGGAAAGCCTGATAAAAATATCGAACTTAGTTTTTCAAAAGGCAAAATATCCGTTTCAGATGAAACCGATATGGGCAGAAAACTAAGTGATTATTTAAAATCTTTTTGTGATGAAAACATTTACAACGCATCTGAACTTGGTATCGGACTTAATACAAAATCACAGTGTCGGGGTGATTCATATATAGAAGATGAATCCACTTACGGAACATTCCATATAGGAATGGGAAGAAATATTGCTTTGGGCGGAAAACACAATGCTAAAGGACATTTTGACCTTGTATTTAATAAACCTACGATTTATGCAGAAGAAATTTGCATAATGCGTGATGGAGAACTTGTTTTGTAAAAGATTATGTTAAATACATCAAAATTATAACACAAGCAGCCATTTTGTGCAATAGAATAAATAAAACATGGAAATAATAGTTATTAAGACTTGAAAATAAAAGTATAAAAATGTATAATATAAATTATATTATGTAGAAATGAGGCTCAGAATAATGGCGATATTAGTTACAGGCGGAACAGGTTATATAGGATCTCACACTTGTGTGGAATTATTAAATCAGGGAATGGAAGTTATAGTTGCTGATAATTTGTCAAACTCATCAGTTAAATCTTTGAAAGCAGTAGAAAAAATTACAGGCAAAAAGATTAAATTTTATGAATATGACCTTTGTGAAAAAGAAAAAACAGACAAAATTTTTAAGGAAAATCCCAATATAAATTCAGTTATTCATTTTGCAGGTCTTAAAGCGGTGGGAGAAAGTGTGGAAAAACCATTGGAGTATTACTCCAATAACCTTATCAGCACTCTCAATATATTAAACAGTATGGTTAAATACAAGGTTAAAAATTTCGTGTTTTCCTCTTCGGCTACAGTTTACGGAAACCCTGCTTCTGTTCCTATTACAGAAGATTTTCCTCTCTCAACTACAAACCCTTACGGTGCAACTAAACTTATGATTGAAAATATCCTCAAGGATTTTGCCAAAGTAAATGAGGATTTTAATATTGTTATTCTTCGTTACTTTAATCCTATAGGAGCTCATGAAAGCGGACTTATCGGAGAAGACCCCAACGGTATTCCTAACAATTTGGTTCCGTATATTGCTCAGGTTGCCGCAGGTAAACTGGAAAAAGTAAATGTATTCGGAAATGACTACCCTACTTCTGATGGAACAGGTGTCAGAGATTATATACATGTGGTTGATTTGGCAAAAGGTCATGTTGCAGCACTCAATAAAATAAGTAAAAAATGCGGACTTTTTATTTGCAATTTGGGAACAGGAAACGGTTATAGTGTTTTGGAACTTATAAAGGCATTTGAAAAAGCCTGTGGAAAAGAAATTCCATACAAGATAACAGACAGACGCCCAGGTGATATTCCGGAATGTTGGGCTGACACCAAAAAAGCTTATGAAGAACTAGGCTGGAAAGCTGAGTTTGATATTGAAAAAATGTGTGAAGACTCCTGGAGATGGCAGTCTAAAAATCCAAATGGATACAGAGATTAATTGAGGAGATGCAGTAGATATGAAAAAACCCGTACTGGTAGTTATGGCAGCAGGTTTGGGAAGTCGCTATGGCGGACTTAAACAAATAGACCCAATAGGAAATCATAATCAGCTTATTATTGATTATTCTATTTATGATGCAAAGGCAGCAGGTTTTGAAACAGTGGTTTTTATAATCAGCAGAAAAATTGAAGATGTTTTCAAAGAAGCTATCGGAAACAGACTTTCCAAATACATAAATGTAAAATATGCTTTTCAGGAAATCGAAAATATTCCCAAAGAATTTTCCGTTCCGGAAGGCAGAGTAAAACCCTGGGGCACCTGCCATGCAGTTTTATCTGTAATGGATTTGATTGACAGTCCTTTTGCAGTAATTAATGCTGACGATTTTTATGGAAAACAGTCATTTAAAGTTATTTATGATTATCTGGCAAACCATGATGATGACAGCATTTATCATTACAGCATGGTTAGCTATCTTCTTAAAAACACTGTTACGGAAAACGGCCATGTGGCAAGAGGTGTATGTACCTGTGATGAAAACCGAAAATTGGTTACAGTAACTGAAAGAACTCATATTGAAACATTTTCTGATGGTATTAAGTTTACCGAAGATGACGGCAAAACCTGGACACCTTTGGAGGATAATACCCTTGTTTCCATGAATCTTTGGGGATTTACACCTTCATTCTTAAAAGAAGCAAAAGCAGGTTTTCCTGAATTTTTGAAAAATGCTATTTCTAATAACCCATTAAAGGGAGAATACTTCCTGCCCTCTGTAGTAAACAGACTTTTGGAAGAAAAAAAAGCTGATGTTACAGTTTTGGAAAGTCCTGATAAATGGTACGGTGTAACTTATGCAGCAGATAAACAAAAAGTTGTTGATGCTGTTTCCGAAATGACATCAAAGGGAATGTATCCCGATAAATTATGGGAGTAATAAAATGAATGAAATAATAGAACAATTTGAAATTCGCGGAAAAATAATAAGCTGTGAAAAATATGGAAATGGTCATATCAATGATACATATTTGGTAGTTACAGACAAAGATAAATATATTCTTCAAAAAGTAAACACAAATATTTTTCCGGATTATAAAGGCTTGATGGAAAATATATTTAATGTTACAGATTTTCTCAGAAATAAGATAATCAAAAATGGTGGAGATTCAAAAAGAGAAACTTTGACATTAGTTTCTACAAATGACGGTAAAAAATATTACAAGAATGATAATGATATATGGAGAGTATATCTTTTTGTTAAAGACACCTATTGCATTGATAAATTGGAAAATCCTAAGGATTTTTATCAGTCTGCTGTTTCATTTGGGAACTTTCAGAAATTATTGTATGACTTCCCTGCTGATAAACTACATGAAACCATTCCCAATTTTCATAATACACCTGTGCGTTATGAAAATTTTGAAAAAGCACTTAAAGCGGATAACTTTAACAGAGCAGATAGTGTAAAACAGCAAATTAAATTTGTTACAGAAAGAAAAAACACCTGTAAATATTTGACTGACAGGCTGGAAAGCGGAAAATTACCTATGAGAGTTACCCACAATGACACAAAACTCAATAATATTCTTATAGAGATAAAAACCAACAACGGAATTTGCATTATCGACCTTGACACTGTAATGCCAGGACTTACTGCATATGATTTTGGTGATTCTATTCGTTTTGGAGCCAATCACTGTGCAGAAGATGAACAGGATTTATCTAAAGTTAATTTTGATATTGAACTTTATAATTTGTACCTGAAAGGATTTTTGGAAGGCAGTGCCGGAATACTCACAGAAGAAGAAATAGCTTCCCTCCCCTATGGTGCATATATGATGACTTTTGAATGTGGTATGAGATTTTTAACGGATTATCTTGAAGG
>JAHHUA010000085.1 GCA_020024235.1 Oscillospiraceae bacterium | reverse complement strand
TTTCAAAAAACGAAAGGTAAAAATTGATGAAAAATTTTACCGATAAAATAGCATTCTTTATATTCTTGACTTTTCTTATTTCATACGGTTGTTATCAGGGATTTAAATTTATTCACAAACCATATAAAACAGAAGTAGCTTATGACTATACTGTATCAGATTCATATACAGGAAGGGGCTTTTTTATCAGAGATGAAAAAGATTTTCCTTTAGACAGCAGCGGAGTTATAAGTTTCAGTTTTCCCGATGGCTCCAAAGTGAACAAAGGCACTACAGTTGCCGAGTGCTTTGAAGACAGGGACAGCGCAAAAATAGTTTATAATATTCATCAGCTGGAAAAACAAATTGAAGATTTGGAGTATATAAATGACAGTTCCTCGGTAAGTATTGTGGCTGCGGATTCCGTATCTAAAAAAATTACCAATGATATAGTATCTTTGAATAAAGATATCTATGCCAAAGATTTTAATAATTTGAATGCCAAATTTGGGAAAATTATAAACAGTATAAATAAAAAGCAGATTAATTCCGGAAAGGTTACAAATTTTGATGAAAAAATTGAGTATTTAAAAAAAGAACTGGAATATCTTAAATCAACATTGAAAACAGAACCTAAGGAAGTTAAAAGTGAACTTAACGGATATTTTTCTTCTGTTACCGATATGTGTGGTGATATTATTTCTTCTTCCATGCTGGACAGCATAGATGGAGATTTTTGCAGAAATATAATAGATAATCCACCCGAAGTAAATGAAAATTATGCCAAAATTATAACTTCTCACAACTGGTATTTTGCTTTACTGGTTCCCGGAAAACAATTGGATAAATTCAAAGAGGGGAGAGAAGTCAGTATATCTTTTCCTTTGCTTGACAAGGAAAATATAGAGGCAAAAGTATATCAGGTCAATGTAACAGAAAGCGAAAAACCCGGTGCAGCTCCCAAAGAAGGTGTAGTAATATTAAAATCAGATTATGTGCTTGATAATCTTACTACTTCAAGGGTTACTGAAATAAAAATAAATTTTAAAAATTACAGCGGACTTAAAATAAATTCTGATGCCATAAGATTTTATGACAACTCAAAGGGTGTTTATATTATCCGCAACCAACAGATAACATTTAAACCTATAAATATCATTTATGAAGGAAACGGATATGTAATAATATCTGAAAATACTGAAGAAACGTCAACTGTACGCTGCTTCGATGAAGTTATTGTGGAAGGTGTTGAATTATACGATGGAAAACCGGTATAAACAAATTGAGGAAAACATTAAAAGAATTAGGAATAACATCTATGAAGCTGCTGTTAAAGCAGGCAGAAATCCCCACGACATCACATTGATGGCTGTAACTAAAACCAGAACCTGCGAAGAAGTTAATAAAGCTATAAGCTGCGGAATAAATTTGCTTGGTGAAAACAGAGTTCAGGAATATCTTCAAAGAGCTGAGGGATATGACAAAGCAGAAGTACATCTTATAGGTCATCTGCAAACCAACAAAGTAAAACAGATTGTAGGAAAAGTTTCCATGATAGAATCCGTAGACAGCATTAAGCTTGCAAAAGAAATAGATAAACAGAGCAAAGCATTAGGTATTGTAACTGATGTGCTTATGGAAATTAACATAGGGCAAGAAGACAGTAAAAACGGAATAAATAAAGAGGATGCTTTTTCCTTGGCGGAAAGCATTAACGAGCTTAAAAATATAAAGCTTAAAGGCCTTATGACCATACCACCAAAATGCGACGAAAAACAACTTGAATATTATTTTGATGATATTTATAAACTTTATATTGACATTACGAATAAAAAATTAGATAATATAAATAGGTGTATTATTTCTATGGGTATGTCATCTGACTATGAACTTGCCATAAAGCACGGTTCAAACATAGTCAGAGTCGGAACCGGGATTTTTGGACAAAGACCGGCTTTATAGAAAAGTTATTAAACAGGAGGAAAATATATGTTTGAGAAATTTCAAAAACTTTTCGGAGTTCCGAATAATGAAGAGGAAGAATATGAGGAGTATTCGCAAGATAATAATACCGATGATTCTGATCCAAGAAGCAATAAGGTTGTAAATATAGCTGCTACTACCCAGCTTCAAGTTGTACTTGTTAAACCTGAATGTTTTAAAGAAGCACAAAATATAGCTGATAATCTTAATGCAAAGATTACTGTTGTTCTCAATTTGGAAGATACAAACAAGGAAGAATCAAAAAGACTTTTGGACTTTTTGAGTGGTGTTGCTTATGCAAATAAAGGCTTGGTTACAAAAGTAGCCAATAATACTTATATTATTACACCTTACAGCGTAAACTTTGTGGGCGATTTGATGGACGAGCTTGAGAATAACGGGATGTTCTTTCAATAATGGGTAGCTATTCAATAAGTGATAACGATAAATTCTTTACAGCCAAAACAGAAGATGCTTTTAATTTTGCCGAAATAAAAAATATAACTAAATTTACTTCTTTTTTGGATGGACACCAACAGCAGATTTGCAAAATCGTAGCGGGAAATCATAACAGTGTAAAATATTTCTTTGACGGTGGATATGAAAATGCCGAAAGAAAAATTTTGTGCGTTATGGCTGACTATGACAGCAGAGAAACTGTTGAAATTCCAATAAAACCAGTTACATTTACATACAGAAGTCAAGACACCATAACTCACAGGGATGTTTTGGGTGCTTTAATGGGACTTGGAATTAAGCGTGAGTGCATAGGTGATATTTTGGTATCTGCGGGGCAGTCTGTGGTTTTTGCCTTGAATACAGCTGCAGAGCTGATATGCTCAAATATAGTGAAAATAGGCAGAATAGGTGTTAAAACAGAATTGGGCTGTGGCGATTTACTGCAATTTGAACAGAAATTTACTGATATTAACGGTACAGTAAGTTCTATGAGACTGGACTCTGTTTTGTCATTGCTGATAAAAGCAGGAAGAGAAAAAGCAGTACAGCTTATAAGATCAAATTCAGTTATGGTAAACCATATGGAATGCTGTGAAAAAAGCCGATCTGTTGAAGCAGGAGATATAATTTCTGTTCGGGGATTCGGAAAGTATAAAGTTTCTGCCATAGGGGACAGAACAAAAAAAGATCGTATTCATATAGAATGTAAAAAGTTTTTATAGGAGGTAGAACAGATGATTTCTCCGAGCGATATAAGGAATGTGGAATTTGATAAAGGAATTAAAGGCTATAAAACCGAAGCTGTTGACAGCTTTTTGGATAAAATTGCCAGCGATTTTGATACTTTATTAAATGAAAATAAGGAATTGGAAAGCAAACTCAGCGTATTAGCTGAAAAACTTGAAGAATATAAAAGCGATGAAGATAGCCTGAGAGAGGCTTTGCTTGGGGCACAAAAACTGGGTTCCAATGTTATTAAAGAGGCTAAAGCAAAAGCAGAGGGTATTATTCGTGATGCCACTATAGAATCCGAGAGAATTCTTCAGGAAAATGAGCGTAAAATTGAAAGAGAAAAACAGGCAATAGTTAAACTTCAAAAAGAAGTGTCAGATTTTAAAAAGCGGCTTATGGTAACATATAAAAAGCATTTGGAAATTATAAATGATATTCCCGGATATGAAGAACCTGAAAAAGAAGAAACTTTGCAGGATGTAAAAGAATATATGGAAAACGGAAAACCTTTGCCAAATGAACCTATGTTGGAACGCGTTGACATTTATCAAAAAGAAGACAAGAAAAAGAAAAACAAAATTGCCGATGAAGCTCCTACCGAGGAATCAGGACATAAAGATGGGGATACCATTAAGTTTACAATAAATTCTCAGGCTAAACAGGAAAATAAAGAACAACCGTTGATTGCTAAAGAAAATATTGATAATGTGGAAGAAAAACCACATGAAGAAAATTATAAATCATCCGAAAATCGTTTTGGACCATTGCTTTTCGGAGATGATTATAAGATTGAAAGAAATTCCAAGTAAGTTTCAAGCAGGGCAGAAAAGTGTCCTGCTTTTTGGTTTTTAAACAAGGAGAATGATTCTATGAATTATATTTTAGTTTGCGTTATTTCGGTACTCTCAGTTATATGTGACCAGGTTTCAAAATATTTTGTAGTAAAAAATTTAAAACCTGTAGGAAATATACCTGTTATAAAAGGATTTTTGGACTTTACATATGTTGAAAATTACGGGGCAGCTTATGGGAGTTTTCAAAATAAAAAATTTATACTAATTGGTTTTACCAGTCTTATTATTATATTTTTGATATATGTGATTTTAACCAGGAAAATTAAACACCCCATTGCCATAACCTCTCTTGCTCTTGTTATAGGCGGGGGAATAGGCAATTTGATTGACAGAATAAGAATAGGTTATGTTGTAGATTTTCTTGACATAGGACCGTTGTTTTCTTTTCCGGTTTTTAATATAGCGGACTGTTGTGTAGTAGTCGGAGCTGTTTTGTTCATTATATACACTTTATTTTTTGAAGGCAAGGAAAAGAAAAATGGATAATCAAATTAACATTACAGCAGATGAAAAATATATCGGAGCCAGAGTAGATAAATGGCTTGCAGAAGTTTTGGATGATATGTCCCGTTCAGCTGTGCAAAAGCTTTGTGATGATAAAAGAGTTTTTTTAAACGGAAAAGCTGTAAATAAAAATTATAAGATTTCTCAGGGTGATGAATTTATAATAAATTTGCCAAATCCGCAGGAATTGGATTTAATTCCTCAAAATATTCCCATTGATATAGTTTATGAGGATAAAAATCTTTTGGTGGTAAATAAACCTAAAGGAATGGTGGTGCATCCGGCTCCCGGAAACTATGACGGAACTTTGGTTAATGCACTATTGTACCATTGCAAAGGCAGGCTGTCATCTATAAACGGAGTTATCCGACCGGGAATTGTCCACAGAATAGATAAGGATACCAGCGGACTTTTAGTGGTGGCAAAGGACGATATTTCCCATATGTCTTTGTCTGAACAGATAAAATCCCATAGCTTTGACAGATTTTATCAAGCAGTTGTATACGGAAAAATTAAAGATGAAACAGGAACAGTTAATGCACCTATAGGACGACATCCCATTGACAGAAAAAAAATGTGTGTAACTGATAAAAATTCAAAAGAAGCAATTACACATTATCAGGTTATAAAAAATTATCGAGATTTTACCCATTTAAAGCTGAAACTGGAAACAGGAAGAACTCATCAAATCAGAGTACATATGAGTTATATAGGTCATCCAGTAGCGGGAGATCCAGTTTATGGCAGCAAAAAGGTTATAACTGAGCTGAATGGGCAATGCCTCCATGCTCAAACAATAGAATTTGTACACCCGGTAACAGGCAAAAAAATGTTTTTTGAAAGCCAACTTCCTGAATATTTTATAAATTTTCTTTCAAAACTAAAGGAGGATTAGTTATGATAAAAAAAATAAGGGATATTTGTATATTGACTGATGTTGACAGAACTTTGTATACAAAAGAAACAGGTATACCTCAAAGAAATATAGAAGCTATAGAGCGTTTTAAATCAAAAGGCGGTAAATTCGGCATAGCTACAGGAAGAGAATTACAATCGGCAAAACCTATATTTGATGCAGTAAAAGTGAATTTTCCATGTATTCTCTGCAATGGTGGAGCTATTTATGACACAGAGAAAAACATATATTTAAACCAAAAATATCTGCCGCCTATGTATAAAAAATATTTGCAGCACATATATAATAAATACGATTATATAACCGCAGTTACCATAACAGAAGAAGGACGCCACTGCTTGCAAGACGGAAAAACCAGATTTGAAAAGCTTAATTACCCAGGTGAAGCTGTAAAATATAACCCTGATAATCTGCCTGATAAGATATATAAAATTCTTTTCAGTGTACCGGAGGAAAAGTGCAGTGAAATTTTGGCAGATTTTCAAAGCCTTGGATTTTCCGGTGTGCATTTTTCATCATCTGATTTGATGTATATTGATATGTTGCCTGAAAATGTAAACAAGGGTACAGCATTAGCTGAGTATTCAAAACTTCTGAATATTCCTATGGAAAATATAATTACAATAGGTGATTACTATAATGACATAGAAATGCTTTCCGCAGTGCCTGTTTCAGCCTGTGTTGAAGGCAGTCCTAAAGAACTTATGGATATATGCAAAATTCATGTAGGAAAAATGGAAAACGGTGCAATAGCGGATTTGATAGAATATCTGGAAAAAAATTATGAAGAATAGACTTGATGAAAAACTGGTAATAAGAATTTTGCTGGCTCTCACTATGGCTTTTGGAGTATTTATAATATCTTTTCAGCTTTTTGAAAGAAATATGATTACCATTCCAGAAAGAATGGTGATAATAAACAGTTCGGAAATAAGTCTTCCGGAAAGTTTTAAAGATAAAATGGAAAACGGAACTATAAGAGTTAATATAAATACTGCCGAAAAAGAAGAATTAGAACAAATTCCCGGCATAGGAGAAACTATGGCTCAGCGAATTATTGAATACAGAGAGGAAAACGGAAAATTTAGCAGTTTGGAGGAACTTCTTAATATACCCCGCATAGGAGAGAAAACACTTGAAAAAATTAAGCCTTATATCTATTTGTAAAAGTAACAAATTGTATCAAATTATGGGAATTTAAACAATTAAGAGGAAATCGATAATGTAACTTTGTTTAAAAAATCAATAAATAATACAAAAAAGATACATTTTGAATACATTTAAAGAAAATATATTTTAATTTTGATTAAGCTGTGATATAATAGAAGCACGTTGTAAAACAATGTAATTATATGGAGGTTCTTTACCAATGAACAGAAAAGTTTTAGATTATGCTATATTAGTCAAGGTGTTGATCAGAGTTGCAGCAATAGGTTTCTTGTTTGGATTCGGTCTTACACAGATGCCTGCTGTAATTTTTGCCACATCATCAGTGATTTGTGCGTTAGGATTTTTGACATTCTATCGCAGCTATTCCATGCACAAGTCCAGAAAAGAAACAAAAGCATTTCTTTGTTTGGAAATGGCAATCATAGTTTTCAATATGCTTTTTGTGTCTTTCTCATGCCCTGTTTCCGTAACAACTTTGGATACATTGCTTACAGGTTCTGTATTTGATTTGTTTGTAAATGTTTGCCTTTTCTTCTATGCACACAAACAATACAAATATGCCGTTGTTGAAACCGAAGGTCAAGTTTCCACAGTCAAGAATGTAAGACGTTCCAAAAAGGCATATGTCAGACCCTTTCAAAATCTTGAAACAAGATAATTAAACCCAAAAATTAAAACAGCATGGATTTAGCCCTGTGCTAATAAGGATGTTTTTTAAGAATGATGGTGTAATCTCAGAAATGGGGTTACACCATTTTTTGTATAAAGAAAACCACTGACTATGTTGAAAGAGTAAAACGAAAGGGCCTGTACAAAAACAACCCTACGAAAAATGCAGAGATTCCAATTTGGGA
>JAHHUA010000084.1 GCA_020024235.1 Oscillospiraceae bacterium | reverse complement strand
AAAATAATGCTTTCTGCTAAATTTTTGTTTGGCATTATGATTTCTGTTTTTTCTGACATTAAATCAAAAGCATTGTCTCCCATATTTTTTAGCTTATCAGTGAAAATAATTTTTTTAATTCCGCTTTGATTAAATGCGTTATCTCCAACTGAAACCATATTGGAAAAATCAAATTTATATTCCAAAAACTCACATTGAAAAAAAGCACTGTTTCCCACTTCTTCCAATTCCTTTGGCAATGTTATATCTTTTAATTTTTTACAGCCAAAAAAACAGTTTCGAGGTATATTTTTTAAATTTCCAAGCTTTATTTCAGTTAAATTTTTGCAGCCTTCAAAAGAACTTTCTTCCAATGACTCAAAAGCAGTGTCTGTTTCTAACTTTTTTAATTTTTCACAGCCTCTGCATGCAGCTATTCCTATGTTTTTGATTTGACCTTTGCATATAATTTTTTCCAGATTTTCACAGCCATTAAAAACATAATTATCAATATAATTTATTTTAGTGGGCAGCGTTATATTTTTTAAAGAAGTACAGCTTCCAAAGGCATATTTATTTACTGTTTCCAAACTTTCCGGAAGATAAATCTCCTCAAGACCTGTACATCTGTCAAAAGCATATTCTCCTATTTCTGTAACACCTTCCGGTATAATAATTTTCTTTAGTTTACTACATCCCGAAAAGGCATTTTTTCCTATTTTTTTAATTTGGTCAGGCAGTTGTATTTCTTCTAAATGTTTGCATGAATCGAACATATAATCGGGAATTTCTTCTATATATTTAGGCAAAACAGCTTTTTCAAGCCATTCACAGCCTTTTAGAAGTTCTTTTCCCAATGCTTTTACACTGTCGGGAAATATGATTTCGTCCAATAATCTGCAGTTATAAAAAGCACGGTATTCAATGGTTTCAAGTGATTTTGACAGCTCTATGCTTTCCAAACCCACACATCCGAAAAAAGCATTATAGCCTATCCTTTTAACACTGTCAGATAGAGTTATACTTTCTATGGAATCAATATTATAAAACTGATTAGGCTCAATTTCCTCTGTTTCATCAGGTATGGTTATATTTACACCTCTGTTTTTGTCATAGGCTTTTCTTTTTTGTTCTGTAAATTCTTCCCTGCCCTGTTCTTCTTCAATTTTTATTTCTTTTTTATCTTGTTTTTTCCAAAAGCTTAATAAACTCATATTTTCTTTTCCTTTTATAATATTATCTCCCCCAAGAATATATCCTCGGGGGAGAATTTTTTTAATACTTGCGAATATTAGGTATCAGTATAACTAAAAATGCAGTTATTAACTGATAAATTGCAATAAGCTGGAAGTTTGCAATATCTGTTTTACCCATAAGAGCCAAAAATGCAACCAATCCATAACCACCCACAATGAATACAAGCTGTAGTATTGTACCTAAAACTATGGCACTCTTGCCGCTGATTACATCGCAAACCGATTTTATCTTAGCTGCCAAATTGCCGTTATAAACAATCTTAGCTGCTGCTTTTTCCTTATCACAGGAAACCTCGTTAAATTCTGCATGATTTTTAGAACTCATAACTGTTACCATATCCTGAGGATAATCAAAAAGCTCCTCTATTTTAGCAGAGGTGATATTGGGGTCTGTGGTATATACAGAAAGTGTAACGCCTTTTTCGGACAATTCATACAGGCAATCCCCTATTTCATCGGAACCTTTGTAGCTTATAACAAACATAGCTGTAAGTTCCCCTGAATTTGCCAGATAAAAAAGTTCCTTTCCGTCTTTTTTGAATTTATTTTCATATTCAATGCTTGGAGGTGTCATACCGTGATTTATCATCAGATTTCTGTTTCCGATTAAAACCTTTTTGCCTCCAACCCATGCGGAAAGTCCCATTTCATCTTCATATATAATGCTGTCTACTTTTTTCAGCAAACTCTGTTTATGCTGAATCATTTCCATAAATATATCCATTAAAATTCCGCTGGAACTGCAGGCAACACTGGCTGCATCAATAATAGCTTCATCAATTCTGGAATTGGAAAAAGTTTTTATTCCATGCATTACAATACTTCCGCCTGCAAATAAATCATTTGCATCTACAGAGAGGGCATTCATTTCATCAAAGTCATCCAATGACTGATAACCTGCTATCATAGCACCCTCTTTAGACAACGATCTGGAAATTCTGTTTAAAGGAAGATTACTAAGCCATGTTGATGTAAGGGGAGCCCCCATACACATCAAAGCAGAAAATACAGTCAATGAAACCATGCTCTCTTTATCTCCAAAGAAGTAGCTGACCACAGCCATTAAGACACTAAATCCCAGGAAAATCGGAATTGTAATTAAGCTTATTCCGTCGCTGTAATCAGGAGAGTAGGAAAACTGTAAAAATCCTGTGGGAAATTTAGTTTTTGAACTGTATACCACACAAGGTGTGTCAATATTCTGTCCACGGGTGATTTCTCTTTCAAAACTTTTGTTATTGATAAGACCCAAGGTGTATTTTTCATCATCATTGGTAAGAAAATCAAAATTTCGTTTTATTCTGGAATACATAAATGTCTTGCCTATTAAGTTAAACAGCAAAGCCAAAGAAGGCAGACAGAAATACATATTTACACCGGGCTGTAAAACTTTTTCCGGCAAAGCCACCAGTGCCACACCTTGAAGTATAGTAGAAATTACCGCCAAAGCTGCTGCCGAATCTCCGTTAGGCTTGAGAGTAAATAAGGAAATAAGTCCTCCGCCCACAACGGAATAACAAACCAATGTGTTTATAATTAAAAATCCCAGTGATATTCCCACAAATATCTGCATATTTACTTCCGGAAGCATGAATGAAGGCAGCGGGAGCTTTGTATTATTAAGGGAAATTCCCCAGTAAAGCAGCATTGAGAAAATTACAGCAGTAATAATAAGCTGAACTAAATTTGTAATCTGAGATTTCTTTAAATTATTTTTTATTTCATCAGTATCTTTTGGAGAGTCAAAATCGCTGAAAGTGCTCTTCTTATCATTTTCTCCGTCGCCGAAAGTAAAAGCATTTTTCTTTCTTTGTTCTTCCTCAGTGCCTAAAATAGGTATACTTCTTGTAAATCCCATAGCCGCTTTTGAGCTGTCCATATTGCCCACTTTTATATTCATCTGTGTGTTTTCTTTGTCATTCTGATCAAAAAAATTATCTTTGAGATTTACTTTAAAAGGTGCTTTTTCCCCTGTTTTATCATTTTCATAATTTTCAGCAACCGTTGAAGTGTTTACAGAGGGCTGATAAACCTCTCTTTTAGGTGGAATTTGCTCTGCCGGAGGTTTCATTTCATAATTCACAGGCTGACGAACAGGTTCATTACGGTGAGGTTCCCGCCTTTCTTCAAATTCGGAAGTATATGCAGGCTGCTCATTATGCACTTGTGTTTTTTCTTCTTTCTGACCGAAAAACTTTCTTCTGTGCTTTTCTTTTAAATTGGCTGCGGCTTTTGTTTCAAAGGGTTTAAAAGCCTTATCACCGAAAGCATCTGCAATTTTAGGTGAAGATGTATCATTTACCCCGCCCTGAAAATATTCCCTGTTGTCATCAGTGGTATATTCCTTTTCCATAAGCTCTGCAACAGAAGCACCTATTTGATGATTTTCAGGCATTTCTACCGGATTAACATTGTTATTTTCTTTTTTGTCAGCCATATATTTATCATAAAAGCTAAATTCCTGTTTAGGAGGCTCCGGATTATGAAAATCCTGACGATAAGGTGATGGCTCCGACTGACTTAAATCCCTGCGATAAATCGAGGACTCTGACTGCCTGAAATCCTGTTGATTAATCTGTGGTTCAGTCTTATGATAAACGGGAGGTTCTTCTCTGTAAGGAGGTATATATTCCTTTACCTCACGGCGAAAATCCTGAACAGGAGGCCTTATTTCGGGATTTGGTCTTGGTATTGATTGGGGCGGCATTTCATCATTATGTTTTGCCTGTTTTTTTCGCTTTATTTCTTCCAATATGTTATCTACGGAATAGTTGTTTTTGTCCATAATCAAGCACCTCTTTCTAAATACAAAACAAATTTCCTGTTCTATTTAAAATTCTTGGAATTTAATTTCATTTTCTGTCTTGTTACCTCATACATCATAATTCCCGCTGCTACAGAAGCATTAAGGGAATTGATATGTCCATTCATGGGAAGTGATACTATAACATCACATTTTTCCTTTATAAGACGGCTTATACCCTTGCCTTCCGAACCTATTACCAAGGCTACTCCCCCTGAAAAATCGGTAGAACACCAGTTTTGTCCGTCCATATCTGCACCGTAAACCCAAATGTTTTGCTTTTTAAGTTCATCTATGGTGGAGGCTAAATTTGACACTCTGGCAACAGGCATATATTCTGCGGCTCCTACTGCAATTTTTGCCACAACAGCGGTAAGACCCACTCCGTGTCGCTTTGGGATAATAATACCGTCAGCTCCTGCGGCTTCCGCAGTACGGATTATGGCTCCTAAATTATGAGAGTCCTCTATATTATCACATATAATTATGAACGGGTCATGTCCCTGAGCATTTTTAATGATTTCTTCTACTGTGGCGTATTCGTAAGCGGAAGTTACTGCTGCCACACCCTGATGATTTGCAAAACCTGTCATATTGTCAAGTTTTATTTCATTTACTTCTTTTACAGGTATTCCTCTGTCTTTTGCCATAGCCACAATTTTGGTAATACTGCCTTTGAGTTCACCTTTAACTATGTATATACTTTCTATTTCTCTGCCGCTTTTAAGAAGTTCCATAACGGAATTTCTGCCGGGCACTACATCTTCCCTTAGTTTTGTTTCATTATCCATAATATATTTATCTTCCTTATCTGCATAAAGCTGTTTTATTTTACATACAATTATAGGTATCAATGTTTATTATTATACCAAAAAATGCGAAAAAATGTAAGCAGTAATTTTATTTTTGGGAATATTTTTTCTTTATTATTTAAAAATATGCTATTTACAGCTGTTTTTATATATTAATTTTTTAAAAAATTGTAAATTATTTTAATAATCAATTATATTTTATAAAAAGGCTTGATTTTTGGAAAATTTAGTGTACAATAATAATTAGCACTCAGAGCTAATGAGTGCTAACAACAATTATATATAATATTATTTTTATAAAATGGAGGAATAGTTATGAACATTAAACCACTTGCCGACAGAGTTGTTATTAAGATGGTAGAAGCCGAAGAAACTACCAAAAGCGGTATTATTCTTTCAGGCAGCGCAAAGGAAAAACCACAGGTTGCAGAAGTTGTGGCAGTTGGCCCCGGCGGCGTTGTAGACGGAAAAGAAATTAAAATGGAACTTAAAGTAGGTGATAAAGTCCTCATCAGCAAATATTCAGGTACAGAAGTTAAACTGGAAGGTCAGGAATACACAATCCTCCGCCAGGCTGATGTATTGGCTATTGTTCTTTAATATGCCAAAGAATTCATAACATATAAAAATTAATTTAAAAGGAGATTGATTTTCATGGCAAAGAAAATAATATACGGCGAAGATGCAAGAAAATCCTTGCAAAACGGTATTGATAAATTAGCAGACACAGTAAAAATTACCCTTGGCCCTAAGGGAAGAAATGTTGTTTTGGATAAAAAATTCGGTTCACCACTTATCACCAATGACGGTGTTACAATAGCTAAGGAAATTGAACTGGAAGACGCTTTTGAAAACATGGGCGCTCAGCTTCTTAAAGAAGTTGCCACAAAAACAAATGATTCTGCAGGTGACGGCACAACAACTGCTACACTTTTGGCTCAGGCTCTCGTAAGAGAAGGCATGAAGAATGTTACATCCGGAGCTAACCCTATGATTGTTAAAAAGGGTATTGAAAAGGCTGTTGCAAAAGCTGTTGAAACTGTTATTGCAAATTCCAAATCAATTTCATGTACAGAGGATATTGCAAGAGTTGCCACTGTTTCCGCAGGAGATGAAGTTATCGGTAAACTCATTGCAGACGCTATGGAAAAGGTTTCTAAAGACGGTGTTATCACCATTGAAGAATCCAAGACAGCTGAAACTTACTGTGATGTTGTAGAAGGTATGCAATTTGACAGAGGCTACATTACACCTTATATGGCTACCGATATGGATAAAATGGAAGCTGTTTTAGATGATCCGGCTATTATGATTACAGATAAGAAAATTTCCAACATTCAGGAAATTCTCCCACTCCTTGAAGAAATCGTTAAAACAGGCAAGAAACTTCTCATAATTGCTGATGACATTGAAGGTGAAGCTCTCTCCACACTTATTGTAAATAAACTGAGAGGTACATTTACCTGTGTTGCTGTTAAAGCTCCCGGATTTGGTGACAGACGCAAGGAAATGCTCCAGGATATTGCTATTCTTACAGGTGCAACAGTTATTTCCTCTGACTTAGGTTATGAACTCAGTGATGCTACTGTACAAATGCTGGGTACTGCCCGTCAGGTTATCGTTGGCAAGGAAAATACAATTATTGTTGACGGTGCAGGGGAAAAATCTGATATTGATTCAAGAACAAACCTTATCAGACATCAAATTGAAGAAACAACTTCTGAATTTGACAAAGAAAAACTTCAGGAAAGACTTGCTAAACTTGCAGGCGGTGTAGCTGTTATCAGAGTAGGTGCTGCTACAGAGGTTGAAATGAAAGAAAAGAAACTCAGAATTGAAGATGCTTTGGCTGCTACAAAGGCTGCTGTTGAAGAAGGTATTGTAGCTGGCGGCGGTACAGCTCTTATTAATGCAATTCCTGCTGTTGAAAAGATTCTTGACACTTGTGACGGCGATGAAAAAACAGGTGTTAGAATTGTACTGCGTGCTTTGGAAGAACCTATCCGTCAAATTGCTGCCAATGCAGGTTTGGAAGGTTCTGTAATCATTGATACAATCAAGCGTTCAGGAAAAATCGGATATGGTTTTGACGCTTACAACGAAAGCTACAACGATATGATGGAAATCGGTGTTGTTGACCCAACTAAGGTTACACGTTCTGCTCTTCAAAACGCATCTTCTGTTGCTGCTATGGTTCTTACTACAGAATCATTGGTTGCAGATGAACCTGAAAAAGATGTACCTGCAATGCCTAACCCAGGTATGGGCGGAATGTATTAACAGATAAAATAATCTAAGCTCAAAAAGCCCTCTGAAAACAAAGCTTTTTGAGCTTTGTTTTGTATAAGAAAGTTTTTTAAAAGAAAAAACAAAAAATTTATAAAAGAGGGCTTAGATATTTTTTCAGAGGCAAAGTTTATCCGAAAAGTATTATAAATAAGGAAATTATCAAGTAAAATCACGCCAAACTCATGTATGAAATAGACCCTGAAAAAATCTCACAATAAACAAAGAACAATTTATAAAATAACCCTGAAAAGCAATTTAAAAAGCTTTTCAGGGTTATTTAACAATATAAATACTTTGTCAGAATTTTTATTATTTTATTTCAAATAATTTTTCACCGTTTTTGTAAGTAGCTTCAACTTTTATTCTGCGAAGTTCTTCTTTGGACACATCAAGGGGACTTTCGGACAAAATTACCA
>JAHHUA010000083.1 GCA_020024235.1 Oscillospiraceae bacterium | reverse complement strand
TAAAAAATATGCAAGTTTTTTTATACATATAATATTGTAAATTATTTTATACATTTTTATATTTCTATTGACCTAATTTGCTTATCGGTGTAAAATTACTATGTATTATATTTAAAATGAGGTAACTATGAATAAGATTAAAATAATAAGCAGCTTCTTAGCTTTGACAATGACTCTTTCCGCTTGCTCGGAAAAATCGGAAATGACAGCAGGTTGTTTTAATTTCAGCACCCCTGTCATAAACAGTAATTCCAGTGATTTGGAATATATCCCTGTTTCTCATCAAACTTCTGATGATGTCGGCAGTTCTTCACAAAAAAGTGAAACTCAAACTTCAAAAAATGAAGAAGTTTCTTCTGCCCCTTCCAAGGAAGCTTCAAAAACTCCCTCGGAAAACTCAACTCAACAGGCTCCCTCAAAGACAGCCTCTAAAAAGACAGATTCTTCACAGAAACCGCAAAAAAACAGCTCTGAAGAAAATAAATCAAATACATCAAAGGAAAATTCCTCAGATAAAACCTCTCAGGAAACCTCTTCCCCAAACAAGGACAGTTCTTCGGAAAAAAACGAAACCCAATCGGAGGAACCTATGGATAAACCCACTGAAAATCCTGTAAAATCCGAACCAATATCAAGTGAAATTCAGCAAAATTCATCTTATGATTCCACTGATTACAATACCACCATTCCAAAGGGTGAAATAAAAGCAGTTTGGATTTCTTATCTTGATTTAAACACTATATTAAAAGGTAAATCAGAGGGAGAATTTCGCTCCAATATCAAATATGCTTTCAGCAATATAGTTAATATGGGACTTAATACAGTAATTGTTCAGGTAAGACCTTTTTCCGATGCACTTTATTACTCGGATATTTTCCCCATGTCCCATATTGTAACAGGCACAGAGGGTGTGGATGCAGGATTTGACCCATTGCAGATTATGATTGACTATGCTCACAACTACGGACTGCGTTTAGAAGCATGGATAAACCCTTACCGAATAAGAAATTCCGGTACAAAGGCTGAAATATCTGCTGATAACCCCATGTACAAAATAGCTAATAAAAACAATGACCATGTATTTAAATATTCCGGTGGAATTTCTTATAACCCTGCCAGTGAAGAAGCCCGTCAGCTTATAGTTGACGGAGTAGCTGAAATAGTCAGAAAATACCCGGTGGACGGAATACATTTTGATGATTATTTCTACCCCACCACCGAAAGCAGTATTGATGCTAAATCATACAATGAATATCAAAGTAATGGCGGAAAATTATCCTTGGCTGATTTCAGACGGGAAAATGTCAATATTTTAGTTCGTAAAGTATATAGCACAATTAAATCAATTAATCCAAAAGTAACCTTTGGAATAAGTCCACAAGGTAATATGGATATTAATTATAACTCCCAGTACATAGATGTGGAGAAATGGCTGTCAACTCCTGGATATGTGGATTACATCTGTCCCCAGCTTTACTATGGATTTGACAATAAGCAATGTCCTTTCAAAGAAACCTTGGAACGCTGGAATAATATGATTCGTACCGATGGTGTAGACCTTTATGTGGGAATTGCCTCCTATAAAATAGGCACTGAAGATAAATGGGCAGGTGAAAAAGGCAAAAACGAATGGATAAATTGCGATAATATGATGAAAAAAATGGTTTTGAATGGACGACAATGCTCAAACTATAGGGGATTTTTCCTATTTCGTTATGATTCATTATTTAATCCGTCTGCTAATTTAAAAAATCATGTAGCTCAGGAAATAAGCAATCTTAAATCCATAATCCAACATTAATGTACCTAAAGAACGGAGAAACAACGTGGCAAATTATATAAGAGGCAAAAAAAAGACAAACAACAATAAAATCATAATTATTTTTGCAGTATTAATGCTGTTTATTTCCATTGGAATAGGTTTGGCGGCTTTCTTTATGAACGCTGAAAAAAGACCGCCAACTCCTTCGGAAAATATATCTTCAAATGAAAATACCTCAGCAGTGTCATCAAATTCGGAAGAAGACTCAGAACATATATTTAATGCTGAATCTAAATCTGATGATGAAAATTCCTCTGACAGCAGTTTATCTGAAAGTTCCCTGAACAATTCTTCTGATAATTCCTCTGACAGCAGCTTGGAAAACTCTGAGCAGGAAAATTCATCACAAAACAGCCAAAGCTCTGAACCTGACAGTGAAAACAGTGATTCTCAGCAGTCTGAACCGCCCATTAATACGGAAAATGTTACCTATAATTATCCAAATACCATGAAAGCTATATATATTACAGCAGGGATTGATTATATGAAAACGCCTGATGACAGCCCCGAAACCATACAAAAAAACATTGATGAGGCACTTAAACACGCTGAAGAATTTGGAATGAACTCTCTGATTTTTAACACTACAGCCAATGACGCAGCAGTTTATTCAAAGAGTTTGTTTAAAAACAAACCGGACAGCTTTGACCCATTAGAATATGCCATTACCAAAGCAAGGGAGAAAGATTTTTATGTCTATGCTGTTTATGATGCAAAGGCAGTACCCGACGGCGATAAAATAATCTCCGCTGATATTATTAATTCTGAAACTATTGATTTTGTAACAGAAAACCTAAAGATGTTCTGTGAAAACTATCACTTTGACGGCATTATTTTGGATAACTACACCAATGATGACAAAGACGAAAACTACAATGAATATATAAAATACGGAGGCGGCATAGGTTATGAAAATTACCTGTACAGCCTTTCCAAGGTGCTTTTTGACAGCTGTGCGGAAACAATTTTGAGATACTCCCCAGGTACACAAATCGGAATGCT
Source organism: Oscillospiraceae bacterium (assembly GCA_020024235.1). Classification (GTDB taxonomy): domain Bacteria; phylum Bacillota; class Clostridia; order Oscillospirales; family Ruminococcaceae; genus JAHHUA01. Next base: position 4,909 of record JAHHUA010000083.1, on the reverse strand, counting down.
CACAGCTCCTGTATGGAAAAACCAAACTGAAAGTGATTTAGAGGGTTCATTAACTAACTGGAATTACAGTACCTATTATACAGGAAACTGCGACAGTTTGGAGCTTATTAAAAACAGCAATGCTCATTTTATCATGGTCGATGCCTTTGGCTCTACTACAGATAAGGATTTAAACTTTGAAAATGTAGTAAAATGGTGGTCTGAACAAGTCAAAGATACTAATTTGCAGTACTATGTTCTTCATTCATCTTCAAAAATGGCTACACAAAATCCGGGCTGGACTGAGTATGACCAAATTATCAAACAGGTTATGACCTGTGAGAAAATAGAAAATTTTTCGGGAAGTGCTTTTAACAGTCTTTCCCGTATGTTGGAGGACCCGAAAAAATCCGCTTCAAACCTTATCAGATACTATAATAATGATATTAATCCAAACCATATTTTAAAGGAACTGGCAGTTACCAGCCCTTCTAAACTCCAGTTTGAAACCTTTGAAAAATCAGTTACTTTCCAGGGTGCCTCCGACCCAAATACAGAAGTTACAATTAACGGAGAAAAAATTAAAACAGACCAAAACGGATATTTTGCAGTAAAATTTGATTTAAAACCAGGGGACAACTTATTTAAAATTGTCCACAAGGGCAGAGAAATCAACTACAAAATTTACAGAAGAGTTGTTATTATCAAGGATTTTGCACCTACAGGAAATCTTTCTGTAGACGGCAGCACGGAAATTACAGTAACAGCCTTAGCTTATGCCGATGCACAAATCTCTGCAACTTTAGCAGGACAAACAGTAACTCTTAATATCACTAATTCCCCAACAGATGAACCAGAAGGCTCAGACTACAAACTTTTTGCAGGTACTATTAAAGTGCCTCCAGCTAAAAAAACTGATCAAAACCTTGGAAATATTGTGTTCAGCGGCAACTGGGAGGGCATGAAAGAAACAAAAACGGGAGCCAGTGTTGTTATAAACAAAATTGTTGATATCGCCAGTGGACAACCTGTAGAAATTGTGGCAAAAAGTGCGGAAACTTTCCCCACAAATGTAATTAATGACACATCTGACCCTAACTACTACCCACTTCCAAAAGGTGCAAGGGACTATGTAGTAGGCGGTGAAATGCACTATACCACCACTGTAAAAGGCAAACCTAAAACCTATACCTATTATAAGCTTGCATCAAATGTACGAGTTTATAAAGAGGATATAAAGGCAATTTCAGATGCGGAAGCTGCCAGAAACAATGTTATTAACTCAATTTCAATTTCCAGCGACAAAAATTACACCTATGTTACTGTTGACACAAGTCAGCAAGTATCATACTCTGCAAAATACACAGGTTCATCTTTTACAGTTAAATTTAACTTTACAACAAAACTTCCGGATTCAGTTAAAACAGGCACAAACCCGTTGTTCTCCTCTGCTTCTGTTTCAGGTCAGACACTGACTTTAAATCTTGCAAAACAAGGCAGTTTTTTGGGATATTTTGCTTATTACAAAAACGGTAAGCTTATTTTAAGATTCAATAATCCACCTCGTGTCAGCGGAGGCTCTTTAAGAGGTGTGAGAATTGTAATTGACTCAGGACATGGCGGAATTGACAATGGTGCATCAGGATTCCTTCCAGCATACCCGGAAAGTGTTATAGCAAGAGCTATTTCTCAGAAATTATATGACAAACTGACATCCAGAGGAGCTGATGTTAAACTTATTTATACTACATCCGGTGAACTTTCGCTAAAAAGTCGTATGGATATGGCAAGACAGCACAATCCTCATATTTTAATCAGTATACATGCCAATGCAACAACATCAAATTCATCTGTATCAGGTACAGAGGCTTACTACTTTAATCCATTCTCCAAAAATTTGGCAGCATATGTTTCAGCCAATGTAAGCCAGGTACTGGGAAATAATAATCGAGGCGGAAAATTTGCTTATATGTATGTAACAAGAGATTCTCAATTTGCTGCAACTTTGCTTGAAACAGGATTTTTAACCAACCAAAGCGAATATAAGAAACTCATTACAGATTCCTATCAGGACAGAATTGCCGATGCTGTTGTAAACGGAATTTCTTCCTATTTAAAAGGAACATATACCTCTGGGGACTACGGCTCAGGCGATGATTATGAGGACGACCCGGAGGATGAAGAAAATTCCGATAGCAATCAAAATGAAGAAGAGGACATACCTTTAGAAAGTTTTGAACTGTCAAAAAGCGAAATAAGAATTAAAAACGGTGATTCCATAAAACTCAGAGTGAGATTTAATCCTCCTGATGCCTCTAATAAAAAGATTATTTGGGAATCCGATGCCCCGGATATTGTCAGCGTTTCAGAAGACGGAACCATAACAGCTTTGGCAGAAGGAGAGGCACTTATATATGCCACCTCTGAGGAAACAGGAGAATACTGTGAATGTTTTGTTCAGGTTGTAAACTGATAAATTAAATTGATTTAAGGGAGAAATTCCAATGACAAATAAATTATATTATCTTGACAGTTTTGCTGTGGATTTTGAAGCTACTGTACTAAAATGCGAAAAAATTACAAACAGTAATCTCTATGAACTTGTTTTAGACCAAACTCTCTTTTATCCCGAAGGCGGTGGTCAACCCTGCGACCGTGGAAACATAAACGGTATTGCTGTTACAGATGTAAAAGACAGAGATAATGAAATTATTCATTATGTAGCAGTACCTATGGAAACAGGAAGCAGGGTAAAAGGTAAAATAGACTTTGACCATCGTTTGGATATGATGCAGCAACACACAGGTGAACATATTATTTCAGGTCTTATAAATAAAAAATTCGGCTTTGACAATGTGGGATTTCATATCGGCAGCGACTTTGTAACTTTGGATTTTAACGGTGTTCTCTCTGAAAAAGATTTGGAGAACATCGAAAATGCGGCCAATACAGCCATATATGAAAATCAGCCAATAACCGCACAGATTTACAGCCATAATGAAATAGGAAGTATAGAATACCGCAGCAAAAAAGAAATTACAGGCGATATAAGAATTGTTCGTGTGGGAAACTGTGATACCTGTGCCTGCTGCGGCACTCACCTGCCCTCCACAGGCTCTGTAGGCATTATAAAGCTGATAAACAGTCAGAACCATAAAGGTGGTACCAGAGTATTTATGCTGGCAGGAAAAAGAGCATTAAATGATTATAAAATTAAAAACGGAATCATTCTGTCCTTATCTGCCAAAACCTCATCAAAACCCTATGACACAGAAAAAGCCATTGATAAAATTTTAGATGACTTAAATGGTTTAAGACTTTCTGAAAATACACTTAAATCTAAACTTATAGGATATAAAATTAAAGAAATTACACAAGGTACAGAAAAAATCTGTATTTTTGAGGAGTCTATGTCCCCTGTTGATCTTAGGAAATTCTGCACCGACTTATGTGAAAAAGTAAAATATGCACTTGTGCTCAGCGGTGATGATGAAAACGGATATAAATATGCTTTTGGGTGTGCAGAAGGCAATATTAAAGATTTAGGCAAAAAGCTCAACAGTGAATTAAACGGAAAAGGTGGGGGTTCAGATAAACTTATACAAGGCACACTTACTTCTAAGGCAAATGAAATAAAGAAATTTATGGATAAAATCTAAAAATACTGATAAAATATAAATTGTAACCAGTATTTAAGACAGTATTTGCATATATCCATATCCAATTATAGATATTTACTTATTTATTAAAAATAAATATTACATATATTATTGACTAATATATGAAAATATGTTAATATTAATAACGATAAATAATTTTGAAAAAGGATTTTTAAAACATGAAAGATATACTTGCAGGAATGATTTTTTTATTAGGTACATTGGCATTGTTTTCAGCGTTCAGTCTGAAATTTCCAAAAGGTGACAAAGCTATGTCAGGAATGGCAAATGCTGCGGTAGCTTCTTTTTTAATTGAAGCTGTCCATCGGTATATTTCAGGTGATCTTTTAGGAATTACTCTTTTGGGTACGGTAGGAACAGTTAACGGAAGTTTATCAGGTGTTGCAGCTGCCATTATGGTTCCATTAGCTATGGGAACCAACCCTGTTTATTGTGTTGCAGCGGGACTTGCCTGCGGAGGTTTCGGTATTCTTCCAGGATTTATTGCGGGATATTTAATCGGCATAATTTCACCCTATATGGAAAAATACCTTCCGGTGGGACTGGATATAATTGTAGGTGTTTTGACTGTGGCTCCATTTGCAAGACTTTTTGCAGCGGTATCTGACCCTATTGTTAATTCTCTTCTAAACACTATTGGTGCTACAATTTCTGCTGCTGCTGAAAGTTCTCCGCTTGTTATGGGCTTTTTACTTGGAGGTATTATGAAGATGATTTGTACCTCTCCGCTTAGTTCTATGGCACTTACAGCTATGCTTGGTATGACAGGACTTCCTATGGGCATTGCTGCCATAGCCTGCTTTGGAGGAAGCTTTACTAATGGTATTATCTTCAAAAAAATGGGTTATGGAGATAAAAGTAACATTATTGCAGTAATGTTGGAACCTTTGACACAGGCACATATCATCACAGCTCACCCTATCCCTATTTTTGTATCAAACTTTTTAGGCGGAGGGCTTTCTGGTATAGCAGCTGCAGTCTTTGGAATTATCAACAATGCACCTGGTACAGCATCACCTATCCCGGGTTTAATTGCTCCATTTGCCTTTAATCCTATTAAAAATGTACTCTTAGCTTTGCTTTTTGCCGCAATCGGTGGTATTATTGCAGGTCTTTTGGGAGGAGAAGTTTTCTCCAGACTTGCTAAAAAGAAAGCTGAAAAATAATTATGTAATAAATAAAACCACGGTAATTATACTTCCGTGGTTTTTTTATTCCCCAAAATCACTGTATGAAAGTAAATTCAATGT
>JAHHUA010000082.1 GCA_020024235.1 Oscillospiraceae bacterium | reverse complement strand
GAATTATACCATGAAAAAAACAGAAGAAATTTTTACATTGGAACTTATTCAGCGAGCTATAAATATACAGCAGGAATTTGGAATTAACATGAAAAAATTTACTGATACTATAAATAAATTCGGTGGAGTAAAAACCGCCAAAGAAATTATTAAAAAAGGTCAAACTTCACAGGGGTTTGACACACTTTGTGAAAATGACAGATTAAATCTGTCTATGGAGGAATTGATTACACAGTCCCGTTTCGGCGAACTTTTTACCGATGATGAAGTAAACTACTGCTTTGCACTTTTGTGCGAAAATAATTTTTATAAATTAAATTAACGGTGAAAACTATGACGAAAATTCCACAACTGGATAACAGACTTATGTCCATAGCAAAATATGTGAGCAATGGAACAACACTAGCTGATATAGGAACAGATCATGCCTATTTAATAGCATATCTTATGGCAAAAGGGAAAATAAAATCCGCATATGCCTGTGATATAAATGAACTTCCCTTAAAAAATGCCCGTGAAACACTGGAAAAATATAATCTTACCCATAAAGTTCACTGTGTTCTTACAGATGGATTAAACGGTCTTGATGTAAGCTGTATAGATGAATTTGTTATAGCAGGTATGGGAGGAAAAACCATAATTTCAATTTTAGACAGCTGCAAAAAGGATTTACACAACAAAAAATTTATTTTGCAGCCTATGACAAAATTTGAACATCTTAGGGAATACCTTATAACTCATGGTTTTGAAATTATCCAAGAAGACCCTGTTATAAGCGGGAAATTTGTATATACTTTAATTGTTTGCAAAAAAACGGGGGAAAATGGGGATAAATCATCGGATTATAAATATTTGGGTGAAATTATGAATTCAGCTCTGCCGGAAAAAGAAAGATATTTAAAAAGAATTTATATAAATATATCCCGCCGTTTGGAAGGACTTATGGAAACAGCAGGTCATGAGAAAGAAAAAGAAACATACAGAAATGTAATTGAAAAAATAGAAAAACACTGGGGTGAAATTAAATGACAGTAAAAGAAATATATAATGCAATAAATGAATTTGCTCCCTATAAAAATGCGGAAAAATGGGATAACTGCGGTATTTTGGCAGGTGATTGCCAAAAAGAAGTAAAAAAAGCCCTTCTATGCCTTGATGTAACACATGAAGTAATATCAGAAGCAGAAAAACTCGGTGCTGAGCTTATTTTATCTCATCACCCTGTGATATTTAATCCCTTAAAGAATGTGCTGGCAGGTTCAGTAGTTTATGAACTTATAAAAAAAGATATTTCAGTTATATCTTCCCATACAAACCTTGATATTTCTCCGGAGGGAGTAAATTTGGCTTTGGCAAATGCAGTGGAACTTAAAAATCTTCGTCCGCTGACTGTTTTAAAAAATAATTACTATAAAACGGTCAGTGTATTTGTTCCACAGGGTTACGGTGAAAAAGTTAAAGAAGCGGTTTTTTCCGAAGGTGCAGGAGAATATGAAAATTACAAAAGCTGTGCTTTTTCCGCAAATGGCAAAGGTCAGTTTTTACCTATAGAAAAAGCAAAGCCCTTTATGGGGCAAAACAATAAGCTGTCTTTTGCCGATGAGGAAGAAATAACTTTTATCTGTCCTTCATCTAAATTAAATAAGGTTATTTCTGCCATGATTAAAGCCCACCCCTATGAAACCCCTGCCTACAATATTTTTGAAAATCAGGCACTATCAGAAAAAGTCTTTATAGGACTTATAGGGGAATGTGAGGAAACTACAGGCAGAAAACTGGCACAAAACTTAAAAAAATCTCTTAATACCCACTGTGTAAAAGTAGTAAACGGTGATAAAATTATTAAAACCGTAGCACTATGCAGCGGCAGCGGAGCTGATTTTATAGGTGATGCTTTGGCGCAGGGAGCTGACGCATTTATTACGGGAGATGTAAAGCACAATATTTTAACAGACGCTTTAAATGAAGGATTTACTCTTATAGACGGTGGGCATTTTGCCACAGAAAATATAGTTTTGCCCCAGTTTAAAAAATCACTGGAAAAACGCTGTAAAAATATTGAATTTATAATAGCTAAAACAAGTCGGGACCCTGCCGAATATATTTAAGTAAATTATTTGACATATTTTATCAGTAAAATTCACTTATCAACTAAAATATTCTGTAAATTTATCACTGGATTTTTATTTTAGCAAAGTGTATAATGATTTAAAGTGAATTTTATAAGAAAGGTCAAATAAAAATGAAAAAAGATAATGATTTAGGAAATGATTCCGTATTTTCACTGGTTTTAAAACTGACAATACCCGCCATGTTGGCTCAGCTTGTCAATGTGCTTTATGGTATAATAGACAGAATGTATATAGGACATATTCCCGTTATTGGGGATTTGGCATTGGCTGGAGTAGGAGTCTGTGGACCTATAGTTACATTTATTTCATCTTTTGGTACACTTGTAGGTATAGGCGGTTCCATTATGATGGCAACTACTATGGGCAGAGGGGACGACAAGGAAGCTAAAAAAATTTTATCAAACAGCTTTCTTATGCTTTTGATGTTTTCAGCAGTGCTTACCACAATATTTTTACTCACAAAAAAACAGATGATAAATATATTCGGAGGAAGCCCTGCCACTTTTGAATATGCTGATACTTACCTTACTATTTACACTATGGGTACATTTTTTGCATTGCTGGCACTAGGACTTAATTATTTTATCACCTGTCAGGGTTTTTCATTAAACGGTATGATTACAGTATTTATAGGTGCTGTCAGCAATATTATTTTAGACCCTGTATTTATTTTCGGATTTAAAATGGGTGTTGCAGGCGGTGCTGTGGCTACTGTTATTTCACAGTTTTTATCCTGTTTATATGCACTTTTGTTCCTTTTCGGGAAAAGAGTTAAAATAAAAATTTCTTTTGGAAACTATGACTGGAATTTGATGCGTCAAATTATAAAAGTGGGTATTTCCCCCTTTATAATCATTGCCACCGACAGTGTTATCATTATAGCTATGAACACTGTCTTGCAGATGTACGGCGGAAGTCAGGGCGATATGCTTATTTCCGCTGTTACCATTGTACAAAGTTACTTTTTGCTTATCACAGGACCCCTTATCGGTATTTCAGGGGGAGTTCAGCCTTTAATTAGTTTTAACTTTGGTGCAAAAAAGGCAAAAAGAGTAAAAGATTCCATAAAATATGCAGTTATTTTAGCTCTTATTCTCACAACCTCCATGTTTTTGGTTTCAAGATTCTGTGGGGAGTATTTTGTGGCATTTTTTACAGAAAGTCCCGATACCGCCGCAATTTCGGTTTGGGGTATAAAAGTATTTACACTGGCTATTATTCCGCTGGCTCTTCAATATGTATTTGTGGATTCATTGACTGCTTTGGGCAGAATAAAAACAGCACTTTATCTTTCAGCCTGCAGAAAGCTTTCCTTTTTGATTTTTACTTTTGTATTTCCCATTATGTCAATAGCTCAAAATGCCTTTTATGCAGAACCTGCCGCAGATATTTTCGGCTCAGTCCAATCTACAATAATATTCTTTGCGGTTTTCCAAAAACATTTGGACAATTACATAAAAGAACAATAAAAAACCAAAGCACAGAACAGAAAAATGTTCTGTGCTTTTTGTGTATATATTATTTGGAATTTTCCGACATCAGAGGCTTCATAAAACCGCCCAGTTCCCGTGAGGAAATATCTCCGCCTATAAGTCTGTTTTGATAGATAAGCATATTTATTACCACATCTTCATCACCTTTGTAGTTTTTGACCTTGTAGCAATAGCGTTTACATTTATCGCCTTTATGTTTTTCAAGGTCAAATCCCATGGATTTTTGCAGTTCGTTGTATTTGGAATATACCTCATCAAATTTTTCGGGAATAACTATTTCCTCTACTTCCAAAGGTTCACTGTCAATTTGCCAGCCAAGTATTTCTGCAATTTTTATTCGGTCATCATTGATTTTGGCTTTTGGAAGATTTTGATAGGTTTCCGAAAGGGAAACAGAAGCCTCCGTGGCTTTTTTGTTTATTATTCCTTTAGCCATAACAAAGCCCCCTGCCAAAATACCAAGAGCACAGCAACAGGTTATAATTTGTTTTGCTTTAATTCTAAATGATAAAGTAAACACCTATAAACTCACATCCATTCTTTGTTTTATGTTAAATGAATATGCAGTTTAAAGGTGTTTTATTCTTAAAATTAATGATGAATTACATCATTACATTCTTTGATTTTATTTATAACTTCCTCTGCTTTTGATGAAGTAAAGAAATTATATGTGCTTTCGGGTACCAGATTTTTCATTTTGTGAAAATCTCCGTTTTTAATAAGACTTCTTACATGGGATGCGCTGACAGGAGTACCGTCTTTTTCAAATCTGGGAATGATGACACAATCAATGCCTGCTTTTTTAAGTTCCTGTTCCATAACCTTATTGTAAATAGCTGTTACCTGACTGAAAGGTTCTTCACCCACATATCTGACGGAAATGTTTAAAGTTTCTGCAATTTTTTTAAATATGGAAATGTCAATTTCCGCTTGTGCCAATGCAACATCATCACTTTCCTTTATAAAATAAGAGGGAAAAGTGGCAGAAGAAATCATATAGCTTTCTGTAGTGTGGACAATTACATTTTTAAGGTGGGAAACTCCCTTTTTAATAAGGTCATATCTAATATAAAAAGGCACTAAGGAACTGTCTTCGGACACTGCAAATAAGTGTACAAAGTCGTTTTCTGAGGAGGCTTTTTCCACTAAATGAAGATGTCCCAGTGTAAAGGGATTTGCATTCATTATTATTGCAGCCTGTTTGCCATAGGTATTTTCGCTTTCGGCATTAAGCTGTTTAAGATAGTCAGAAAATCCGTTTTTTCTGTTTTCCATAAATAAGGCTAAATTGTCTGCCCTTGCAATTTCATTAAAGCCAAGACCTTCAAAAAAAGCACCTTTGTCGCATTTTGTGTATAGAAAAAGATGATAAATTCCCCTTTCGGCTTCCATGTTGACAAGATGAGTTACCACCTGATTTAAAAGTCCTTCACCCTGATAAGAGGAATCCACAGCCATACAGCGGAGAGTATTTTTAAATACCGAACCTGTGGCAATTAATTTTTCACCGTCAAAAAGCCCCATGGTATATTCTAAATTGTTGTCTTTTTTTATGCCCTCTTTATTTAAAAGTTCCAGCAATTTTTCATTGTCTTTTTTGCTGTATTTGGAAATTTGTTTTTCTGTGTATTCATACATAAATATCATCTCCAAAAATTTTATTATATTTTAAAGGGCAGAGCCACAAAACTCTGCCCGAAAATTAATTTATAAACCCAAGTTTTTCGCTTTGTTTAAAAGGATTGTCCCAAAATTTAATTATACATTAAACCTAAAAAGAATAATATCCCCGTCCTGAACAACATATTCCTTGCCTTCCAGTCTTACAAGACCTTTTTCTTTGGCAGCAGCCATAGTGCCGCAGGCGATAAAGTCATCATAGGAAATAACTTCTGCTCTGATAAAGCCTTTTTCAAAGTCTGAGTGAATTTTTCCGGCAGCCTGAGGTGCTTTGGTGCCTTTTTTGATTGTCCAGGCTCTTACTTCCGGTTTGCCTGCAGTCAGGTATGAAATAAGACCTAAAAGTGAATAGCTTGCCTTGATAAGTCTGTCAAGACCTGACTGGTTAAGTCCCAGTTCTTCAAGGAACATCATTTTATCTTCCGGGGACATATCGGTGATATCCTCTTCGATTTTTGCACAAATCGGAACAACTTGTGATTTTTCTTCATCGGCAATTTTTTTAACTTCCTGATAGTATTTGTTTTCTTCTATATTATTACCATTTTCAAAGTCAGCTTCACACATATTTGCAACATAAATAATTGGCTTTGCAGAAAGAAGGGGAATATCAGCAAAAATTTCTTCTTCGTTTTCATCTTTAAGTTCAAAAGCTCTGGCACTTTTACCGTCTTCCAAAAAAGCTTTAAGTCTTTCCAGCATTTGTACTTCTTCAGCAAATTTTTTGTCAGCTTTTGCAGCTTTGGAAGCTCTGTCAATTCTTCTGGTTACAATGTCTATATCGGAGAAAACCAGTTCAAGGTTTATAGTTTCAATATCTCTGGCAGGGCCTATGCTGCCGTCAACATGGACAATTTCACCGTCTTCAAAACAGCGAACCACATGGATAATAGCATCAACCTCTCTGATATGGGAAAGGAATTTGTTGCCAAGACCCTCACCTTTGGATGCACCTTTTACAAGACCGGCAATATCCACAAATTCAATCATGGCAGGAGTGATTTTATCCGGCTGATGAATTTCTGCCAGCTTGTCTATTCTGTAATCAGGAACGGCAACTACACCTACATTTGGTTCAATAGTGCAGAAAGGATAGTTGGCAGATTGAGCTCCTGCATTTGTAATTGCATTAAAAAGTGTGCTTTTTCCCACATTTGGGAGACCGACAATACCTAGTTTCATAATAATAACTCCTATTCAATGTATGTAATTTAAAAATAAATTTTAGTATAATGCTATTATATCTTTAAAAAAGCAATTTAACAATAGTAAATTTAAAATAAGTGATTAATAAAGATTTGCCTCACCCACATATATATCAAGATTTTTCATGCGAACTTCACATTCAATGGCTTTTTTGCGGGAAACATCTGCGGCAATAAGTTCAGCCAAAAATACGGGGGCAATATATGAGTTAAAAAAACTCATGCTGTCCACACTGGCAGTAAGAAGTATATCAGCTTCTTTTGCATGAGGAGCAGAGCTGCTTTCTGTCATTATAATGGTTTTTGCACCTGCATTTTTTGCCATAGTAAATAAAGTGTCTATAATTTTGGGGTATCGGGGGAAGTTTACAAAGAAAGCACAGTCGCCGGAGGATATATCGTTAAAATATTCTATAGCAGAAAAGTCCCCGCTTGTTACAAGACGCACATCGGAAACCAAATGGCGCATGGATATACCTAAACATTCCGCAACACCTGATGCCACACGAAACCCCACAAAGTATTTTCTTTTTGCATTTATAAGCATATCGGAAACATCATCTATTTTTTCAATAGTGTTATAAGAAATGGTTTTCTTTAGATTATTTATGGCAAGTCCAAGCTGATTGTCAGCCAAATCCACACTGTTTAAAGCCTGCATATTTGAAATAAGCTTTTGTGAAGGGGACATAATACTGTTGGAGCCATAGCGGGATTTATAGGACAAACTTTGCTGAATATCTTTTTGCAATTCGTTAAATCCTGTGTAACCAAGAGCTCTGGCAGTTCTTATTACCGAAGCATCACTGGTTCCGACTTTAGCGGCAATGTCTGCGGCTGTCATAAATGATACTTCAGTTTCATGTTTTACAATAAAATCTGCTATGGCTTTTTCGGTTTTGGTTAATTTTGCGGCAGAAACAGCATCTTTTAAATCAGTCATCATATAAAAAAACACCACCTGTTTAAATTTGTAGTAAATACAACAATTTATTTATATAATAAATCTTTTACAAAAAAAAATCAATACTGCCACTATAAAAAAATATAAAATTTACAGTTTTAAGGATAATTATTATTAAAAATTTTTAAAGGGGAAAATATATTATTAAAAGGCAACTTTCTTATATACAGGAGAATATTATAGACACAATTAATTAAATTTAGTGGTTGAAGCATAATTAATATATAATTAATACTGAAAAAATAAAAAATGACAAAAAACAGCATTAATATATTGACAAAACAAAGGCTTAGGCTTATTA
>JAHHUA010000081.1 GCA_020024235.1 Oscillospiraceae bacterium | reverse complement strand
GGACGCTGTCTTTCTATTTCTTTTAAATTTTTATTGCAAATCGTAAATCTCACTGAATTTTTTAGTCAGATAATCTATATAACATTGTGGCTTAAATTTTCCGCAAACATCTTCAAATACATCAATAGGGTCTTTCATCATACCAAAACGCCAGATTTTTTCTTCAAACCAGTCATTGATTTTGGAAATTTGATTTTCAGAAACAGCCTTTTTAACATCAAAATCTTTGTTCATTTCCATAAGATATTGAGCGCCATAAGCAGAACCTATTGCATAGGATGGGAAATAACCAACAAGACCGCCTGCCCAGTGGCTGTCCTGCAATGCACCATGCTTATCATCGGGAACATCAACTCCCAGATATTCCTTATAAAGCTTGTTCCAAACTGCTGGAATTTCCTTAGCAGTTATTTTTCCGTCAAACATCATTTTTTCAATTTCATATCTAACCATAATATGCAGACAATATGTAAGTTCATCAGCTTCTGTTCTGATTAAAGATGGAACAGCTACATTTACCATTTTGTAAAATTCTTCCGGGGAAATAGCCTCAAAGTTATCAGGGAATCTTCTTTTAAATTCTTCCAGCAGTATATCGGTAAATTCTCGGCATCTGCCCAAAATATTTTCGTAAAATCTTGACTGGCTTTCATGTATTGCCATTGAGGCACCGCCTGCCAATCCGGTATACATCAAATCTTCTCCTGTATGAAGTTCATATAATGCATGACCACCTTCGTGCATATTGCTGTAAATTCCACTCAAAATATTGTTTTCATAGTAGTGAGTTGTTACTCTTACATCTTTTTTGCTGAAATTTGTGGTGAAAGGGTGTTCTGTTTCCGCAATATTAAAGTATTTTCTGTCAATAGCCATTCTATCAATAATAAAATCAGCTAATTTTCTCTGTTCTTCTAATGGATAAGATTTTTTAAGAGGTGCATCACAAATCTGTTTTGCCTTAGAAATTTTGTGAATAAGAGGTACTATTCCACTGCGAAGTTCAGAGAAAAATTCATCACATTTTTCTCGGGTAAGTCCTCTTTCATATATATCCAAGCACACATCATAAGGGTTTTTTGTGCTGTCATAATAACCTGCAAATTTCTTTTGGGTATCAAAAACTTTTTGCAGATAAGGCTCAAACATTTCAAAATTATTTGTTTCTTTAGCTTCATGCCAAACACTTTCTGATTGGGACAAAAGCATTTGATATGCAGTAAACTCATCTTTGGGGATTTTTTTGGTTCTTTCGTAATCACGGTAAAGTTCAGTTACATCTCTGGCAGTTATGGGGTCAAGTTCATCTTTTACAGCAATTAAAGTTTCCAGCATTTCTGTGGTTTCAGGTGATGTGGTCAGTTCATATCCCATTCTGCTCAGTTCTCCCATTGTGTTTGGTCTTACTTCCGCTGAACCTTTTGGGGCATAGGTAACTGCATCCCAGTAAATAAGTCCGCTGGCATGAGAAATGGCAAATGATGTCATCTCATAGGATTTTAATTTTTCCAAAGCCTGTTCTTTAGTCATTTTTATTCCCTCCGATTTTATATGTATTATTATTTTAATGAAGGCTATTATAAATCAAAAATTTGAATTATATATTAAAACTAATACAGTTTTAAAAAATTCAGAAATATAAACAATTAAGCAGTGAGAATTTCAGTTATTATTTCAGCCAAAACAGGGTCAATATCCAATGCATAAAGTTGGGAAATAATTTTTCCGCTGTCAATTTTACGGCAGACAATATCATATATTTTTTGTTTCAAATCATATTCTGTTTCTGCCTGTTCCAAAATATTTCTGATGTCATCAACTCTGTTGTTTTCGGCAAGTTCCAATTTATTTTCAAATATAATTTTAAGTTCATCAAAAGCTTTCAGTTTTTGGATTTCCACTGTAATATTGTTATTTACGTAGCTTGATTTAACTTTTATTTCTTCATTGTTTAAATATACTTTAAACGGAGTATTTTTAATGCAGTTAAAATTTATGCAGTAATCTCTAAGCTGCGGAATAAGCTCCGTTTTTCCTTCAGCCGGTGATATGCTAAATTCACCATTATTCCAGTCAAAATTTATCTTTGTCTTAACACATTCATCTTTTTGGTAGTTTATGCTGTTGTTATCGTCCTCATAAAGTACAAAGCTGCCGTTTGCTCCGCCATAAACAGACAAAATAAGGCTTTCGGGATTTTTGTCAATATCCATTATATCAGTTTCCGGCAAAAGAGGAATTATGGACCCTGCTTTTGCCAATACCGGAATAGCATCTCTGCCACGATAAAAATTCATCATTCTTCCGCCGTCATATATTCTGTGATTAAATATATCTATATATTTTCCCTCAGGGAGCCAGCCTTTTACTTTGGAAAGTCTGTAATCTTTGATTATAGGAGTAGTTATAGGCATAACAATAATACTATCACCAAAATAATACTGATTTTTTACTATGTAAGCATTTTCATCTTTTGGGTAGTAATAATACATGGGGCGTAAAAGTGGAATATTGTTTTGATATGCCTTATAATTCATAGTATAAAGATATGGCACCATTCTATGCCTTAATCTCAAAAATTTTTTCATAAGAAATTCTGTTTCCATACTGAATTTCCAAGGTTCTTTTGACACAAAAATATTATTCATGCTGTGAAGTCTCATTATAGGAGAGAAAACTCCGAACTGATACCAACGAAGCATCATATCTTCACTTCTCACCCCAAACATATGACCGCCTATATCATTACTCCACCAACCATAACCGATATTGGAGGCTGTGGCTGTAAAATATGGCTGAAAGTCCAAAGAATCCCATGTGATAATAGTATCTCCCGAAAATCCTACCGAATATCTATGACTTCCCGGGCCGGAATATCTGGAGAAAATAAGTCCTCTCTTACCGTTTCTACAGCTGTCTTTGTAATGGTAGTTGTTAAGCATCCATAATCCGTCCAAGCCTTCAACTCTGGAACCTGCTCCCTGCTGCCAGTCAATCCACCAAAAATCCACACCGTTTTCTTCATGAGGGTGGTGTAAATATTTAAAATAAGCTTCGGTAAACTTTCTGTCAGCAATATTAAAGGAAATAGTATCTCCCTTTTTCACACCCAGTTCTTCTGCCATAGCATCATAAGCTTCCTCATAAGGTCGGCAGCCTAAAGCCGGGTGAACATTTAAAGTTACTTTTTTCCCATGGTCATGGAGCCATTTCATAAAGCCTTTTGGGTCAGGGAAAAGCTCTTTGTTCCATGTGTAACCAGTCCAGCCGTCACCGTATTCAGGAGGAATATCCACCAAATGCCAGTCCATATCAATAACAGAAACAGAAAATGGAATGTTATTTTCTTCAAATTTAGTCATAAGCTCTTTATATTCATTTTCAGTATACGGATAATATCTGCTCCACCAGTTGCCCAAAGCATAGCGGGGCAGCATTGGAGTTTTTCCCGTCAATATGTAGTAATCATTAAGTGCCTGCAAGTAATTAAATCCATAACCGAAAAAATAAATATCAGTGCGATTTCTGTGTCCCGGTTCTACCCAGCCCTCCTCAGTTTGAATAATTGACCCGCTATCGTCCAAAACCGCATATCCTGATTTTGAAATTATTCCGTCCCCCAGTTCACATTCACCATCTATATCATCCAATGTTTTGGTAGTGCCTTTTAAATTTCCCCAACGGGAACCATAATGCCAAACGGAACCCACTCCGTCAAGCACTTCAATACTAAGTCCGTATTTGCTGAAAGGTTTTTCATCATAAATTAAATGAAGTTTATCTGTAATAATTTCAATACTGTCTGATTTTTGCACAGTTCTGAAATTAACTTCGGGAAAATCTCTGTTTATAACAATTTGAGTTTTTCTGTCTTCAAAATACCCTTCATCACTGTATTCAAGTCTTATTAAAGACGGTGTCAGAACTGTAAATCTGTATTTTTCACCTTTAATAATATTGTTCATAAAAAGCCTCCTTTAATTTTATTTGTCAGCTGATTTAACTGCTCTTATAGCTTCACTGAGAGTTTTTACTCCCACAATTTGAAGTCCCTCCAAATTATCTGTTTTAAGTTTGCTTACTGCACTTTGTGGGATAATACATTTTTCAAATCCCAATCTGTAAGCCTCATTTAATCTAAGCTGTATATGTGTAACTGTGCGGATTTCTCCCCCCAAACCCACTTCACCGAAAGCTATGGTGTGATTATCAATTACAGCTCCCGTAATATTTGAAACAAGAGCCAGTGCCACAGATAAATCTGCTGCCGGTTCATCAAGTCTGAGCCCTCCTACTACATTTACATATACATCGGTATTTCCGAAGAAATATCCACAGCGTTTTTCCAAAACCGCCAAAATAAGTGCCAACCTGTTAAAATCAAAGCCGGTGGAAGTTCTTCTTGGCACTCCGAAACTTGTTTTTGATGCCAAAGCCTGAACTTCTGCCAATATAGGACGGCTTCCTTCCATAACACAGGCCACACAGCTGCCGGAAACATTTTCCGGTCTGCCGGAAAGCAGCATTGCAGATGGATTTTCCACTTCTTCCAGACCTAGCTCTGTCATCTGAAATACACCTATTTCATTAGTTGAACCATATCGATTTTTTACAGCTCGCAAAATTCGGTAAGCCATACTTCGCTCACCTTCAAAGTAAAGCACGGTGTCCACCATATGTTCCATAATTTTAGGACCTGCTATAGCACCGTCTTTATTGACATGACCTACTATAAATATGGGAATCTCATTGGATTTTGCGGTAAAAATAAGTCTTTGTGTACATTCTCTCACCTGAGTTATACTGCCTGCTGATGACTGGAGCTGGGATAAATACATGGTTTGTATGGAATCCACTACAACTACGGACGGCTTTATATTTTCAATAGTGGCAACAGCTTTTTCAATATCTGTAGTAGATGCTACCATTAAATTATCACTGTCCACTTTAAGGCGAGAAGCTCGTATTTTAATTTGTTTGGGACTTTCCTCTCCTGTTATATAGAGAATTTTATTTTCTTTGGATAAATTTGCACTCATCTGCAAAAGTATTGTGGATTTTCCTATACCGGGATCACCGCTTATCAGTACCACTGAACCTTTTACAATTCCCGAACCCAAAACACGGTTAAGTTCGCTTATACCTGTGTCATAACGGTCTTCCTCAGACATTTCAATATTGTTAATAGAGGAAACAAATACATCTTCTGCTTTTACAACAGCAGCAAGACGGTTTTTGGGGACTTCATCTTTTACAGTTTCAGACATTGTATTCCATTGACCGCAGTCAGGGCATTTACCCAGCCATTTGGGAGATTCATATCCACAATTTGAACACATATAGGTTGATTTTATTTTAGCCAATTAACACACTCCTATTTTTTTAGTTTTTTCATCATTTTATTGCTGAACCAACTTATTAAAAACGACACCCCAAAAAGCAGAGCCGCAAACAAAAATAACTCTGAGGTAAAGCCTTGTTTGAGTTTTTCTCCGAATATGGTGTTTAATATCATAGCGGGCAGCATTCCCAAAAGAGAACCTGCCAGATAGCTGAAATAATTCATTCTCACATTTCCCATATACCAGCTTAAAATATCACAGGGCAAAAATCCCACTGCACGGGTTACATAAGTAAATATAACCTGATTATCACAGCGATAGTCTTCCAATTTTTGAATATTTTTGTATTTATTTTTTAGTTTTGCCGTAATAGACTCCTTGCAGACAATTCCTATTATATATGGTACTGTTACCGCTGTAATTGAGCCTGCCAAATTTATAAGAAAAGCATATTTTAGTGGATACACAGCTCCTACAGCTATATTAATTGCCACAATAGGGAAAAAAACTGTCAATGATTTAACAGCATATAAAAGCATAATAAAAAGAAAAGCCAAATATTTGTTTTGCGGCATTATTGCAGTTATATCAGCAGCTGTTATACCTCTCAACTTTGTGATAATCAAATACAATATATAGATTATCAACGGACTGAATAATGCAATCAGAATTATCCATTTTTTCTTATTTTTCAATTTAATAACTTCCTTTTTATTTTAATAATTTATCCTAATATTTTAATTATACCCTATTTTACCTATTGATTAAAGTACATTTTTGGACTAAATAGTAATTTTTTTATTTTTTATATATAACTATTGACAAATGGCAGCTTTTGTTGTAGAATAACAAATGTTGAATGAATATTGCCCGATTGTGTAAAGGTAGCACGACAGACTCTGACTCTGTTTGTGAGGGTTCGAATCCTTCTCGGGCAGCCAAGTAATAGTCAAGCCAACACTTCCCTGATATTTATTAAAGGAATGTTTGTCTTGACTTTTTTGTTATATTAAATTAACCCCATATTGCTTATACTGCAATATGGGGTTTTACTATGGCTTTGTAAGTTAAATTATTTTTGTTAAAACCCATGTGTACATCTACGATTTTTCTGTAACACCATCAAATTTTGACAGTTCTAATATTTATCAGGATTTTTTAGCTATAGTACCATTTTTTTCAAGTCTGTTATTCACACCGATACGCAGCAGTGCATACAGGATACTGCATACAGGTACAGCAAACAGCATACCTGTAATTCCCCACAAACTTCCGCCGAATGTGATAGCTGCCAGCACCCATAATGCAGGAAGTCCCACTGAAGAACCCACAATACGGGGATATATAATATTCCCTTCAATCTGTTGAAGCAGAAGCAGGAACACAATAAAAATCAGGGCTTTTAAAGGGCTTATCATTCCAATCATAAATACACCCACTATTGCACCTATCCATGCTCCAACGATTGGAAGCAATGCAGTAAAACCAACCAACGCACCAATCATAGTTGCATAGGGTAAACGCAGCAATGCCATACCAAGCCAGCATAGAGTACCAAGAATACATGCCTCAAGACACTGTCCGGAAACAAATTTTTCAAATGTTCTACCGGAAAGTTGCGCAACAAATAAAATATTTTTTGCAGCTTTATTTGGTAAGTATGCCTGACAAATACGTGTAATCTGACCTTTTAGTGTTTCCTTTCCCAGCAAAATATATACTGCAAATATAAATGCCATAATCATATTAAAAATACCACCAACTATTTTACCTATAACTGATAAAGTTCCTCCTACAAAACTGCTGACATTTTGGTGTAATAAATCAAAGAGTTTAAGTCCTGTTTCATTCCAATCAATTTCCAAAGAATTAAGCAACTGTTGAGCCTCCGGGAAAAATTCCGCATAATTTACAGCTAATTTCTGTAAATTGTCAATAAATACAGGAATCTCTTTTATCACAACATCCACTGCTCTGACAAGTTCGGGAATGACAAGTGAAAACAGCAGTGTTAAAATAGCAAAAATTGAAAGCACTGAAAGTAAAATACACAATGGTCTGCGAAGTGCTGTTAGTTTTTTATTTTTTGTTTTTGCAAAAATATACTGTTCAAAAAAACGCATTGGCAAATTTAGTACAAATGCAATAAAAAAGCCCAAAATCAGCGGCCACAGCAAATGAATTGTCCATTTTAATGTACTGCTGATAAGTTCTAAATTTTTTAGTGCCCAGGAAAAAAATACACCTGCTGCAATAAGAGCCAGGATTTTTAACATTGCGGATTTATCAAGGTTCATAAAATTACTCCATTTCTTTTATAAGTTTAGGTCCGTAAAGAACCGTTTTGATTTATTATTATAATATTACATATTTTGTATCAGGTAAAATATTTCATTATCTAAAATAATATTTAATAATTTATCTTTTATAATACATTATCATATAATTATTATAAAAACAAGAAATTTTTAATAC